>CBDUQU010000026.1:0-26315 GCA_965369445.1 uncultured bacterium
ACTGCGGCTTCCAGAGCACCTATCCTTTCCAGTTGACCGATGTACACTTAGTCCTATTCGATCATGCGGAAGTTGGCTCGGTCGATGTGCGGTTCAGCGTGGAGGTGGTTTCTCCGGATATCTGCGATGGACCTGGGATAGAAATCTGGAAATCAGAGGTTTACACTATTAAGACCTTCTACCCGACTCCCAAGACAATAATCTTCCCGGACACGGTCTGCCTGAATAGGCCATTTTTCTTCAATGTGGAGTATGTCAGCGACTATCCTGAAGAAACGATGCCGAGCTTGATGTTTGACACCGATACCCTGAATATTGATACCTGTTATCAGTGGTTTTGGTATCAGGAACCAACCTGGAACTGGAATGAGTGGTATGATGCCTGGACCAGCATACCAGGATGGGTTGTTCTGCGTATTAGCGGCCATTGCGGAGAGGAGCAGACCGACTGCGGGGATTTATGGTACTGGAAGCCGGACACACTGCCCCAAGCACCCAGCGGCATGCCGGACTTTGACCAGAACCAGAATCAGTGGGATGCTTACTGTGGCCCGGCTGCCGCAGCCAACTGCCTATGGTGGTTCGACGCCGTGCCGGAGGGATGGACCCCCCCGCAGTTGATTGATACTCTGGCCAGGTACTTCCGTACCAGACCCCCCTGGGGGACTTTCATTGATAGTATGCAGATAGGTCTGGAACAGTACTTCAGCGATTATGGGTTGGCATTGTACGAATCCACCTTCGAGGAGCCTGATTTCTTCGAGATGGAGGATTCACTGAAGAGGTGCCAGGACATCATCCTGCTTTTGGGCTTCTGGTACTATGATGAACAAGCAGAGGAATGGTCTCGACACGGGGGGCATTTCGTTACCACGGCAGGAGTCTATTCCGAATTCTTACAGATCGCCATTAGCGATCCGAACCAAGATGCAGCAGAATCTGGGTGGCCGGGTAGGGTCAGGCCGCAAGATCACCAGCCTCATCCGGGCGATCCCCTGGTGCATAACAATCCCTCCTTTGTCTGCCATGACATGTATCAAAGCATACTGGACAACCCGTTCCCCAGTCCGGGCAATCCTTTCTGGGAAATTGACTACCAGTGGTCGAAGGGTCAATACTCTGGCCAGAACGTTCCGGAGAAATTCAGGTCTGTAACCAAGCCGGTGCCCAGGGACAGGAAGGGCATTTTCGCCACGGAGGTCACGGAGGTCGAGTACGCCGTGATGATCTGTCCCAAGGAAATCACACCCCCGGGTTTCACGGTTGGTGTCTTGCAGAACCCAGTGTTCTCTGCTGAGCTTAACATATACTCCATCGCCTCGGAGAGTCTGAAAACTACGCCAACGATAACGATTAGTTCCGATACGTTGCCCGTTGATGAGATCCGCTTCGGTGAAACAACTATCTATTGGTCTAACTACAGACTCACCGCTTCCGGAGAGATTGAGATTAAGGTTGTGGGGACGGACCTAGCTAATAACGAAGGGAGTCACACAGAGACGTTTTCTGCGGGGAGCATTCTGCCTTCAGGGGGAAATGTCGTCAGCCACGACAACCTCTTGCGTCTGGAAGTCCCCAGCGGGGCTGTGGAGAAGGACGAGTACTTCTTGATCTTCAAAACGGATGACCGGGCCGGAACGAACGATAAGCTGCAAAGCTACTTGGGTACCCAGCAACTTCTGCTCCCCAGCGTGTCTTGGGACGGAGCAGGTGCGGATATCATCTCCCCCGCGTATTCCATCACTCCCTCTCGATTCAAACTCAGATCCCGAGCTAAGCTCAGCTTTGACTATACAGGTTTCGATCTGGAGGGAAGAGATCCATCCAGGCTAACAGTTTACCTCCTGGAAGGAGAAGTCTGGACACCTGTTCCGACCTACTTGGATTCGGATCAGCGCCGGGTGGTGGCTTTCGTAGACCAGTTGGGTCTCTACCAGCTGAGGTATGCAAAGGTACAGGATCAGAGCTTGGCGCCAACAACCTATGCCTTGAGGAACAACTATCCTAATCCCTTCAACAATGCGACTACCATAAGATATGAGATATCCTCGCCGGGCTGGGTGAAAATCGATATCTACAACACCCTGGGACAGAGGGTAAGAACCCTGGTGAACGAGCACGTGCCAACCGGCAGATACATAGTGGACTGGGACGGGACTAACGAGCGAGATCAAAGCGTTTCTTCCGGGATCTACTTTTACACGTTGAAAGTGAATGACTTCACCGAAACCAAGAAGATGCTCTTTTTGAAGTAACAAACCAAAGTTAAGGAGATGGACATGAAGAAAAACATTCGGTGCATTGTGAAAGCTGGATTTTTCATCCTGATGTTGATATTGGTGATCGTATCAGCCAATTGTGGGAAGAGCACCAAACCACCGCCGCCACCCGAGCCCACAGCTGCGGAGCTCACAGCCGAGGGATGGCAACTGTTTGAATCAAACGAATTCGCGAACGCCAAGCCGAAATTTGGCGAAGCCCTGGGGAAAGATGGTGAGTACGCGGATGCGTACAACGGGAGAGGTTGGTGCAACGCCTTCCTGGACCTGGACAATGAGGCTATCTCCGATTTCGACTCGGCCAATTCCAAAGGCTTGGGCAAGCAGGATGCCCATGCCGGACTTGCCGGGATCCATGTCGGTAACCAAGAATCCCTTAGTGCAATAAACAGCGCCAGGACCGTCCTCTCGCAGGACTCAAGCTACCAGTTCTCTCATAAGCCCGCCATAGACTCTCTGGATCTTCATTTGATACTGGCACAAGCATACTATGGTCTTGGCGGTGCTTATCTTGATTCAGCCCAACAACGAGTGGACTATCTAAACCCGGCCAACGATCTTGACCCGACCAACCCAGCTACCTGGATCGTCAGCGGCGTTACCTATGATACTTACGCAGAAGCGCTGCTTAAGGAAATCCAGCGGTTGGAAGAAAGCATTGGGGGCTACTGATGCGAAATTGACTGGGATAGAAATGTATCGGCCTTTCCAAGGAGGAGACGGTTTGCGTTCTTAGGCCATCTCGTGTGACAACGGGCAGAGGCGTTGGGCAAAGCAAGTGAGAGCGCGAACAGTCCGCAAATCGTGGAACTGGGAACAGCGTAAACCGGGGGACCTTCTCAAAGGGGCTAAAGCAATCCCTCGAAGGTGGAATAATCGCCCCCCAACGCTTGCGCGAGGGAGAATCGCTGGGGCATAGAGACATTCTCCCGCACAGAAAGGGGGAGACCGATCCCTGCTTGGTTCATCCGGGCAATCCGGTCTTGCACAACGATCGCACCTTTTCTGCCACGATGTATACCGGGGCACACTTGGCAACGCATTCCCCTGTTTGCACAACCCTTCCTGAGAGATTGACTACCAGTGGTCGAAGTGTCAATACGCTGGCCAGAACGTGCTGGATAACCACAGGACTGTGACCAGACCGAATGTCTAGTGCTGCTGAAATAGGTCAACGGTGTGAGCCGTACGGTTCACACCAGTGGATTAAACGGATGCCGAGCGGATAGAGCTGTCAGCGGATCAAGCCGACGAAACGGATGTATTTGACAGGAGGCTGGGAGAAGATCTCAGCCTCCTCTTTCTTTTGTGTACATATCAGTGCGTAGAGACCAGGTTTTCTGCCGTCCTCATTGCCAGTGACCCAAACCCACTCTACACCTTTTTCATAACAGGGATGTAGCGGAGACCTTCCGGTCTCCATCAGAGATTTGCAGAAAAATCTCTTGCATTCTCCGAAAACACTTGTATCTTTGAAGAAATCGAAGGATTATAGTCAAAGACGATAGAGGGAGAGACAAGGGAATCGTGGAGACCATATTTGTACCACCGCAAGAGATCCCTAAGCTCGACTCACAGCTTAGAAACCGGGAGGATGGGATCATGGCCAAGCGTCCCGGTTTAGCATTACTTCTTAACTTCAAGCCTTAAACGTGAAACATTAGACTTTGAACGTTGAACTTAAAACTTTGAACCTTAACAAGGAGGAAGCCCATGAAGAAGAAGCTAACGCTGACTCTTTTGGTATCCCTGGTGGTTGTCGCGGTCTTGCTCGCAGGTTCTGTCGCCTGGTCTTTTGAAAAACGATCCCCGAGCCGAATCCCGGCTGACCAGGTCGGGCCGGTTAAACCTCCGGTTGGAACCGGCGATAAAGATTATTGCTTCCTGGTTTACACCGATTGGGGTGCAACTTGGTATTACGAGGGGTGGGTGCAGGGCGACAAAGTGGCAATATACTTCGACCCGGAAGACTGCGGGGTCCCGAGCTATCCTTTCCAGCTGACCGACGTACACCTCTACCTTTACGATTTTGCGGGGGTTGGGTCAGTGGATCTGCGGTTCAGCGTGGAGGTGGTTTGTCCAGATATCTGCTATGGACCCGGGATAGAGATATGGAAATCACAAATCTACCACATCACTACTCTTTTCCCTGATCCTGTGGAAATAGACTTTCCGGACACCGTTTGTCTGGACAAACCATTTTTCTTCAATGTGGAGTTCATGTACGATTGGCCTCAGGGATCGATGCCGAGCTTGTTTTTTGACACTCAGGTGATTGACACCTGTTACCAATGGCTTTGGTTTGGTCAACCGAGTTGGGACGAATGGTACGATTTCTGGGGTGTACAGGATCCAAGGGGATGGATTTTGCTGGGAATAAGCGGGTATTACGGAGAGCAGCAGACCGACTGCGGAGAATGGTATTGGAAGCCGGATACCACGACTGCACCCAGCGGCATGCCCGACTTTGACCAGAACCAGGATGAATGGGTATCCTACTGCGGTCCCACAGCCGTGGCAAACTGCCTCTGGTGGTTCGACGCCGTCCCAGCGGGAATAACCACTCCACCGGAGCTGATCGAGCTGTTGGCCGGCTACTTCAAAACCGATCCCCAACTGGGGACCGATGTCGATAGCATACAGAAGTACCTGGATCAATACTTCGAACATTTCGGCTTTGCTCTGACAGAGACCACCTACTGGGAGCCGGACTTCTATGAGATGGAGGATTCACTCAAGGCCTGCCAGGACATCATCCTGCTCATTGGTTTCTGGTGGTGGGATGATTTCTCTGAACAGTGGTACCGAGAAGGTGGGCATTTTGTAACCATGGCCGGCGTGAACTCGGAGAAAAAGGAGATAGCCGTATCGGATCCGGATCGAGATCAGAGCGTCCAGTATTTCCCCTGGTGGCCAGGCAGGGTCAGAACGCCGGACCACTTTCCCTGGGGGCAATACCCACCCGGTTACCACAACAACACCGAGTATGTTTCCCACGACGTGTATATCAGCCTGTTATATCCTGAATTCCCCAGCCTGGGGAGTGACAAGTGGGATCTGGCGGACTTTTGCTTTGAGGGTTACAAATACTCCAACAAGAACGTTCCGGACAGGTTTAAGGCCTTCACCAAAGAAGCGCCCAAACATTTGGAGTATTATCACACCGAGGTGGAAGCAGCTATCATGATCTGTCCCAGGTCCACCGCGGTGGAGGAGGAAAAGGGTTCGTTGACTCCAAAGGACTTCGAGCTTCACCAGAACTATCCCAATCCGTTTAACAACGAGACGGTGATCAAGTTCAACCTGCGAAGGCCCACTTCTGTGACTTTGACGATTTACAACATCCTGGGACAGAGAGTGAGGACGCTGGTGGAGGGACGGTTGACTGCAGGTTCCCAGATTGTCAGTTGGGATGGAAAGGATGACAAAGGCAACGACCTCTCCAGCGGCATCTACTTCTACCAGCTAAGAGCTGGTGAGATGAGCGAGACTAAACGTTTGGTGTTGCTGAAATAGGTCAGCGGCCTGAACCGAATGGTTCATGCCAACGGATCAAGCCGACGAAACGGATGTATTTGACAGGAGGCTGGGAGAAGATCTCAGCCTCTTTTCTTACCCTGTGAACCACGGGGGCCAGCGAGTTTCGGCGCGGTCGACGGCAGACAGCAAAACCTGTTGCTTTTTGAGGTTACTTTCGATATACTTTTGGTGATTTGGGGCGAGACGCAAGCAAGGCCACAGGCGACGGGGCAAGGGTTGGGATACAGAGAATTCATCCGGGTTGATTAGACATGCTGCAACTTGACTTACAGTCTTGCGGAGAATGCGGCGGATGCGTGGCAGTCTGTTCCCCGGGGGCATTGGAGCTTTCTTCCTCCGGGCTGAAGATCAAGCATGGAGAGTGTACTTTATGCGAGAGCTGCGTGATCTTCTGTCCAACAGGAGCTTTGGAGATAGATTCCGTCAGGGGCGAAGCCCCTCCTTCTTAGCAGGCCAAGATATCCGATCGGGAAAATGGACCAGAAATTCGACTGCATAGTGGTGGGTGCAGGTCCGGCCGGTTCCATGGCGGCCAGGACACTGGCTGAAAGCGGGATGAGCGTTCTGCTCCTGGAGAAGCATCCTCAGGTAGGTCTGCCCGTTGCCTGCGCCGAGGCCATCAGTGTTTCGGGTCTGGATAGATTCGTCGAGCCCGATCCGGAATGGATCAGTACCCGGATTCATCGGGCGCTTCTGGTCTCGCCGTCGAATAAGAAGGTGATAATTCGACATCCCCGCGCCGGCTTCGTTCTGGACAGAAAGATCTTCGATAGACGACTGGCAGAAGAGGCCTCCTCGTCGGGAGTTGAGGTTAAGGTGAATTGCCCTGCAGTGGGTCTTTTGAGCCACCAGCATGACGGGTTCTATGGGGTCAGAGCGCTGGACAATGGGACGGAGAAAGAATACGGTGCAAGGGTTATCATCGGTGCGGATGGGGTGGAATCCTGGGTGGCCCGCTGGGCAGGAGTAGATTCCTCGGTAAAGTTGGGCCAGATAGAGTCCTGCGCCCAGTCTCTTTTGGGTGATGTGGACGTGGAGGAAGATCGTATGGAGTTCTATCTGGGAGAGTCGGTTGCCCCGGGAGGATATGCCTGGGTCTTCCCCAAGGGGAAGCGTACTGCCAACGTCGGCCTGGCCGTAACTCCGGACCGAACCCGGAAGAAAGCCAGGGTACTCTTAGATGGGTTCTTACAAAAGAGATTCTCCGGCTTCAGGGTGATTGAGTCCACCATGGGTGGGGTGCCCGCATTCGACCGGAAGAAGAGCCTGGTGAAAAAAAACGTGCTTCTGATCGGAGATGCGGGTAGGCTGGTGGATTCCCTCTCCGGTGCCGGAATATCAAACGCTCTGCTCTCCGGGAAGATCGCCGGAGAGGTGGCAAGCCGATTTATCAAGGAAGGAGGGTCTTCGTTTTCTACCCTGAAAAGATATGAAGAACGGCTGTTGAAAGAAAAAGGGAGTGAGCTGAGGTTTTATTCGTATTCCAGGGCGATCTTTTTGAAGCTGACCGACGAGGATATGGATGCGGCGGTTTGCTTCCTGAAGGACTATTTCGAAGGCAGGGTCGTCACCGGAATTGAGCCCATTGCACTTATCAAGGCGATCCTTAAATCGAATCTCCGGCTCTTGCGCCTGTTGAAGCACCTGGTGTGGTAATTCTCTCTTACGCCGGATCACTTCCGGGAAATCAGCTTGTGGCGGGCGCAGCTTTCTTGTGTACTGCCTTGGCCAAGCGGGACTTCATGCGGGATGCCTTGTTGGGATGAATAACCTTCTTTCTTGCCGCTCTGTCCAAGATCGAAACAGCTTCCTTCAACGAGGCTTCATCAACTGAAGCTTCCGCATTCTTGACCAGGGTCCTTATGCGAGACTTGACGGCTCGATTTCTGGTGTTCGACTTACCGCTGGTCTTTATCCTTTTCTTGGCCGACTTGTGTGTGGGCAATGTTTTTCTCCTTGTTTTTTTTAAGTCAGTGTACTTACAGTTTACGGAATATAGAGTAAAAATCTTGTTTGTCAAGTTCAAAAACTTCTAACTTTTGAAAAAGCTGTGGAGAGAAGTTTCGTTGGAGTGTCAAACCCCGCCAGGGCGGGATCTGCGACTTTAGCTTGACCTGACAATTCCGTTTACCTGGTGTGAGCCAGGGGATTCACGCCTTGAGGATACCCCTTTTGAGGGAGAAGATGAGAATTCTAACCTGGTTCGCCTGAAGGCGAACACTCCAATCTGCCCCTCCAGGGCAGTTTTTCAGAAACTTCAGAGACCGTTTTTGTGATGAACTCAAATTCCGGACAAGACAAGATAGCCAGATCGACGGGAGTGGTCAGCTCGGCCACTTTCCTTTCCCGCATACTTGGCCTGGTACGGGAACAGGTGTTTGCCTATCTCTTTGGCGCCGGCTTTGCCGCGGACGCCTTCATCGCCGCCTTCCGCATACCCAATCTGCTGCGTGATCTGTTTGCCGAGGGCGCCCTCTCCTCTGCCTTCATTCCCGTTTTCACCGATCATCTGACCAACCGGGGTAGGGAGAAGGCGTGGGAATTGGCCAATCTGGTGCTGAATCTGCTTTTGATCACCTTATGCCTGATTGTGATCTTAGGGGTCATCTTTTCGCCATATATCGTTCAACTGATCGCTCCCGGATTCGGCGATGAAGCGGGCAAGCAGGAGCTGACCACTCATCTTTCCCGCATCATGTTCCCTTTTTTGCTCTTGGTTGCCTTAGCCGCATTGGTGATGGGGATTCTGAATACCTTCCGGCGTTTTGGGGTGCCGGCTTTGGCCCCCACCATGTTCAATTTAGGGATGATTGCAGGCGGAATTTTTCTTTCGCCCTATTTTGACCCACCCATCATCGGCATGGCCTTAGGCGTGCTTCTGGGTGGATTCGGGCAACTGGCCATTCAGCTCCCGGTCTTGAGAAAGATGGGATTTAAGTACCGCTTCAGGATCAGTCTCCGTCATCCCGGAGTGAAGAGAATCCTTCTGCTCATGGCGCCGGCAACCCTGGGGCTTGCCTCCACCCAGGTCAACATATTCGTCAATACGCTGATAGCGTCATTGCTTCCTCAAGGGAGCGTATCCTACTTAAACTACAGTTTCCGGTTGATGCAGTTTCCCATCGGGGTGTTCGGGGTGGCGGTGGCAACGGTCACCTTCCCCATCATCTCCGCTTATGCGGCCAAGAAGGAGATAGGAGAGGTCCTGTCGACTTTTACCTCATCTCTGAAATTGGTCTTCTTTCTGGCCATCCCGTCGGCGGTCTTTTTGGCGGTGGCATCGCAGACGGTCATCTCGGTTCTGTTTCAGCACGGCAGGTTCACCTTTCTCGACACAGTGGCCACCTCACAGGCTCTGATGTTTTACTGCATCGGCCTTTTCGCCTATTCCTCGGTCAGGTTGACCGCCTCCACGTTTTACTCCATGGGCGACACAAAGACCCCGGTCAAGACCAGCGTCGTGGCGGTCGGCGTGAACATCGTTCTGAATCTCATCTTGATGGGGCCTATGGGATTCAAGGGATTGGCGCTGGCGGCTTCCGTTGCTTCCATGACCAATCTCTTTTTGCTTCTGGTGATTTTGGACAAACGAATCGGGCCGCTGAACAGAAAAGATATTGGGAGCACATCTTTGAGGATATTATCTTCAGCCGCTCTGATGGGCTTCGTAGTCTGGATATACCTGAACTTCTATGGGCCGAATCTGGAGACGGCCCCGCTGCCCGAGAAAATCCTGGGGCTTGTGGTGATTTTGGTTTTGAGTTTGGCCAGCTATTTCGTCTTTTCTTACCTGTTCAGACTGCGTGAGCTTGATCGTATCCTGGAGCTTTTGAAGATAAGAAAAAAGATAGAGTAGCTAAACGCAGGTCAAGCATCCCGTCTAAGTGGACGCTTGCCCGTCTCCCCAGACGGGCTCAACCATGACCCACGTATGGGCGGGTAGACGCATCCGTAGGATAGGGTGCTTGAGAAAGCAGTAGAATGTCAACTGGGTTTTTCAACCATGGTTGACCTACTGGCTATATAGGTGGATAATCAAGATTTGTCCAAAGATGCCGAAACCAAAATTATAAAAAACAATCATTTTGCTATTAATAAAAATTTAACATCGCAAAAATGAGACCCGCGTCTTTAGAATTTGTTCCATGCAAGCAGATATTTTTGATACTGGTATCACTAAAATCAGTTGATATAACCATAGAGTATAGGATAGATGAATAAAAAGCTGCTTTTGATAGATTTAATTTTAATTTTGACGTTTTGGCCGGTTAGTGAAATCCGGGCAGACATTGCCTTTGATGCTACCGCCAGTGCTGCGGGCAACAATGTCTCTTCTCTCACCATTTCGTTTACTGCCGGGAGTTTAACTGATGTTATTATGGTTGTTCAAGCAACCTTGAAATCAGCTAAGAGTGTAGATAGCGTTACCTGGCAAGGAGAGGCAAGTACGGAATTTACCCAAATTCATACAGTTAACGATGGAGTGACGAAGATAGAGGTGTGGTATGACCTTGCTCCTACGTCTGGTGCTGGAGATGTGGTTATTTATTTTAATGGCAAGACATTAGCATTATGCGGTGTTTCTACTTACTCCAGCGTAAACCAGACCAGCCCGATAGACAGTGATGCAACAAATACTGGAGTTAATTACCCTACTACAGTATCGGCGACTGTCATTGCCTCTAATACCTGGGGTGTAGGAGCCGCTCGACTGGATGAGGCTCCAGGACTTACTGAGGGCGGGGACCAGATTCAGTTATGGGACCTTACTGGTGTGGGACACAGGGGACACGGTAGCAGAGACGAGACAGTGGGAACCGGGACCCAATCAATGACCTGGACTTTTAGCGAAGCTGCAAATTGGTGTGCCTCGGTTGTTTTTCTTACCCCGACAGCAACAAGTGTCTCAGTAAGCAATTCGACGTTTAGTTTTGGAACCCAGCCACTTAATACCTGGTTGACTCCGCAGACAAGCGTTATCACTAACGATGGCACGGTAGCCGAGAACTTTGTGGGCAGGATCAGTCAATTCACTGAGGGGGCCAATACCTGGGGAATAAGCGCATCAGCCAATGGTGACGACATAATTCGGGCTCAATGGTCAACCACCAGCGAAACCGGACCCTGGACTGATATTTCTGCTTACAACACCGATTTCACTATTGCTACCAATGTGGCGGTCAATGATGACGTGAGCTTCTGGTTTCGTATTCAAACTCCGACCAGCACCTTGTCCTATAATGAATATTCCTCCACTCTGACGGTAACGGCGCAAGAAGATTAGCGAAAGGGCGGAATCTTTGTGAAGAATTTTCGCAATTCGCCGATAGTAGGTAGTGTCACTTACTGTCAGTAACCTAAAATTTCTGAAATGGGGTGAGAGTAGTAAATACCGTCGGTTACAGTCCGTAACCCAAGATTTCTTAAAGGGGGGAAGAGACAATGACGAAGCGTGTACCTTTTTTCATTAAAGGAATAATTTGTTTTTTGGCGTTGGGTTTCTGGGCCTCGGTAATCCAGGCAGCCAATCCGGCCACCATTAATGTTACGGTGACCGTTCAAAATATAAGTGTTAGTGCGACTGGACCCATAGCTTTCGGCACGGTCAACACTGGAAGTGCCACAGTTAATGCTACAGCCTCTACCGTTACAAACGACGGAAATGTGACCGAAACTTACTCCTTGAACTTGACCGATCCTGGTAGTTGGACTGCGGTTCAGGCGGCACCTGCGGCTGAAGAGTATTGCTTGAGCGCCCAATTCAACAGCAGTGAGCCCACTGCTGTCAGCTTCACCTACGCTGACCATGCCTTAAGCACCACCTCAACTGCCTGTTCAGCTACAAAGTTTGCGGGAGATCAAACAGGTCTTTCAGTTCCGGCGACTGAAACTAGATCCTTATGGTTCAAATTTGAGGCGCCCAGCAGCACCGCCGTGGTCACTGAGCAGACCATAGTGGTAACAGTAACGGCAGCAGCCGGATAATTCTCTCTGGCAGAGGGAAGAACAAAAAAAAGGGGGGGAGCAGAGGAACCCTCTTTTTACCTCTTAAGGAGGAAATTCAGGATAACCGAAATAGAGAGGATAATTGCGAAGACATTTGTGTGAAAGGAGAGCTGGACTTGTTTCTTTCGTTTTGGGAGGTGGGTGGCTTGTGGATTTTTTAACACACGAATGAAAAAAAGTCTTGACAAGGTCGGAGGGATTATGCTATGTGTCTTGTGTATATGCTCAGTGTTCATGCAAAGTTAAGTTTTCTCAGAAGAAGAATTTAAAATCATTTTCAAACCAAAAAGAAGGTGAATGTGAAATGAAGATTGGATCAATCCAGCTTTCAACCATCTTCTTAGCATTTTTGGCACTTGCCGCTTACAATGGAGTCGAAGCGGGGGGGCTGAGCACTCAGTTGGGGGAAGTGGTTATTGAAAACCTGCAAATCGGTCAAACCTACAACTTGAAACAGCTGGCAAATCTGCGCTTGATCGTCACCAACACCAGTGACTATAGTGTAAATTTGAGAATGGATATTCTATTACCGGATAGCAGTGAGCTGAGGAAGGGAGCAGAGCCTATTCCGGATACCTCCTGGCTAAGGTTAAGCCAAAATCTCTTTGAGCTGGGTCCAAATGAAAAAGCCACATCTGACATTATCCTGTCCATCCCGGAGGATGATCAATACCTGGGGAAGAAGTATCAGGTGACAATTTGGTCTCATACTCTGGGTGGCAAAGGCAGTGGAATGTTTTTGGCATTCGGGCTGAAAAGTCGGATAATCTTTACCACAGATACGGTGAAAGCAACCAAAAGCGAGGTAGTCACTGCTTCAGACGCCAGTGTAAACTTTACCTTGAAGCCTGAAGAGATATTCTTAGACAGCATAGAATTGGGCAAGATTTATGACGTAGAGAAGAAGACGGGTTTGGTTCTGAAGATAACCAATCCCAGTGAGCACGAACGAACCTTCAAGCTGCAAAGTTTGACTGTTGGCAATTCGGTGGCAACGCTAACCAAGGGATATGAGGACACTCCGGATGCTTCGTATCTGACGTTTAGCGAGAGCGAATTCGTTGTTCCCCCCGAGGGCACAAAGACGATAAAGATGTACCTGGAGTTTCCACCGGAGAAGGAATACAGCGGCAAGAAATACATGTTCGTTATTCACGCTCTAACCGTTGATGAGAAGGTGACCACCGGGGTCTATTCAAGACTCTATGCATCAATCAAATAGAGTGCCGCTGAGATGAGGACAGAAATAAGCTACATCTGGGTCGCGCTGATTGTGTTTGCGTTGGGGCTTACAGTATTCTCATTCCCGCTCTTGTCCCGGGGGGCCAAACCACCTCCTGATGACAGCTTGGAAACATTTTACCCGGCATCCAGCGTCTCTGTGACTGTAGTGGTAGTGGCCGGCAAATCTAAACCGCTACTGCCGGAGGCGTTCGCACTTTCGCAGAACTATCCCAATCCTTTTAACCCGGAGACGGTGATAAAGTATGCCCTTCCTGAGGATTGTCAGGTTGAGCTGACCGTCTACAACATACTGGGACAGAAAGTCAAAACCCTGGTTGATGAACATCAGAGTGCTGGCTACCGGATGGTACACTGGAACGGCTGGGACGATGAAGGAAATGAAACTCCCAGTGGCCTTTATTTCTACAAGATTCAGACCCCCAAATATTCCGAGACGAAAAAGATGATCTTGCTGCGATAGGCAGACGGATTGGTCAACGGATTAAGCGGATTCATCCTGAATGGATTCACCGTGAACGGATCGATGTTTCAGGAATAGGAATTTCGAAGCTTTCAGATCTCTTTGATTCTAGATAATACATCCTCCTAATTGGCCTGCGAGATCCCTTCTCACACGAGGGTTTTTGTCAAATAGCGGTTGACTAAAGCTGATTTTTTCTTATGATTCACATGTGGGGGCGGATTTGTAAATCCGCTCGGTCATGGGTGAATCTGCGGTTCGACTTTGCCCTTCGGTCTGCCCAGACGGGCAAGTGCCTGCTTGAACTCAGGGTCGAAGACTCACCGCCCTGAGGAATTCGAAGGGAAGATTCACCCCAACAGGAAATTGATTCTCATGGATCTGTTTGAAAAAGGGAAGAAGCGAAAAGGAACGTCCGCCTTCGGTGGAAAGGAAACTCCGCTGGCCGACAGAGTGCGGCCGGAAAGCTTAGAGGAGTTTGTGGGGCAGAAGCATATCCTGGGTAAGGGTTCGGTCCTGCGAAGGGCCATCGAGGAAGATAAGATGCAGTCGGCCATCTTCTGGGGTCCGCCGGGCACGGGCAAAACCACCTTAGCCCGGGTCATCGCCAACGCCACCGGGGCTCACTTTATCTCCTTCTCCGCAGTCCTCTCCGGCATCAAGGAGATAAAAGAGGTGATGAATGAAGCCGCCAGGATGAAACAACTGTACAACCGAAAGACCATCCTGTTTGTGGACGAGGTTCACCGCTTCAACAAGGCCCAGCAGGACGCCTTTCTTCCTCATGTGGAGAAAGGTAATATCATCTTAATCGGCGCCACCACCGAGAACCCCTCCTTTGAGGTCATCTCGGCGCTTCTGTCCCGGACCAAGGTCTATACGTTGAATCCCTTGACCGAAGAAGACCTGAAGATCATAGTCCACCGGGCTCTTGAGGATAAAAAAATAGGGTTGGGAAACTTGAACGTGGAACTGGAAAAGGATGCCTTGGACTATATCACCCAGATGGCGAATGGCGATGCGCGCATAGCTCTCTCCACCCTGGAGTTTGCCGCTTTGACCACTCATCTGGATAAAGACAAAAAACGCAGAATCACGCTGAAGATCGCCCAGGAGACCATGCAGAAGAAGGCCTTAGTCTACGACAAAGGCGGTGAGGAGCACTACAACATAATCTCGGCCTTCCACAAGAGCCTGAGGGGATCTGATCCGGATGCCGCCTTGTACTGGCTGGGGAGGATGCTGGCCGGGGGAGAGGATCCTCTTTACGTTGCCCGCAGGATGGTTCGATTTGCCTCCGAGGATATCGGAAATGCCGACCCTTCCGCGCTTGGAGTTACCATCGCCGCCAAAGAGGCTTATCACTTTCTGGGTTCGCCGGAGGGCGAGCTGGCTATAGCTCAGGCGGCGGTATATTTAGCCACCGCACCCAAGAGCAACGCAATCTACAAAGCATTCAATTTAGTGCAGGACGATATTCAAAAAACCCAGGCCCTGCCGGTTCCCCTGCATATCCGCAATGCCCCCACCCGGTTGATGAAGGATTTGGGGTTTGGGAAGAACTACAAGTATCCGCACGATCATCCAGATCATTTTGTGGATGAAGTGTACCTTCCCGAGAATCTCAAAAACCGCAAATACTACCATCCAACTGATTTCGGCTTCGAAAAGGAAATCAAGAAGAGGCTGCAGTGGTGGAGGAAGAAGAAGCAAGACAAAGATTAGAGGCAGCGGACTACTCTTTGAGAAACCTCTCAAGTTCCTTCAGATTATTAATGGCGATAGAATCGGTGGGGTCGAGAGTCAGAACTTGTTCCCAGGCTTCCTTGGCCTGCTCAAGATCACCCAGTTTGACGTATGCCGATCCCAGAAGGTGATGCCCGTCTATGTAACCAGGATCCAATTCCAAGATGTCCACGGCAACTTCTCCAGCCTTCTGAATTTGACCGGTCTGGAAGTATGATGCCCCCAACTCATAAAGAAAGTCCGTGTTGTCTGCCAACTGCCGGTGCGCCTTCTCCAGATAGGGGAGGGCCTTGGCGTACTCTTTCCACTTTACGTAGATATTTCCCATCATCCAGTTGGCCTTGGGATAGGCCGGGTCCACTTTGAGCAAGGTGTCAAGAATGGGAACCGATTGATCGTACAGATCATTCTGATGATAATAGGCGGCCAGGTTGAAATAGCTGAGCGTATCATAGGCGTTTCTCTCAATGGCTCTTTCGTACATCTTCGGTATCTCGGCCGGTAATTCCGCCCATCTTAGGATCCTGGCTATCTTGAACAGGTTGTAGCTGGTTTCGTCCACCGGATGAGGATCGTTCTCCTGAATCAGCAGGTAGCGGTCAAGAGATCGTTGATTGTGGGCGTTGATCATAATCCAGGGAACGGTGTGAAAGATAGAGAACCAGATGAAGATCACCCCCCAGGCCCCGAATCTCTTTCCACCAGGTGAGCCGATTATGGGGGTCTTTTCTATTTTGAGCTGGTCAGCATCGGATCGGCCTTGGTCTGCCGACTGTCGACTGCGGTCGGCGGTCGGTCTTTCACCCCACCTCAGGAAAAGGAGTATCCCCAACAGGCCGATGAACGGAGCGGGCATCGACCTCAAATCCCAGTCCGCGCTCCCCAGGGTGAAGTTGAAGACGAAAAGATAGACCAATGCAAAAGACGTGGCCAGGATCAGGAAGTTAGTCAGCCTGTCTTTAAAATCCTTGAACTTGATCTTAGAGAAAAGGAAAAAGATAATGAGAGAGATGCCCAAAGGTGAGAGCAGGAGGAGCTGGTTTACGAACTCGGAGATGTGGGCTAAAGAGAACATGCCGAAAGGATAGCTATCCGTGGCGATCAGAGGTAGAATGAAAATACCCTTGCCGGTTTTCTCCAGACCGGAGGCGACTATGAAAATCCAAACGACCACTAAACATGAGGCCACGATCAAACCTACGAGGATGAGAGCCTTCGATTTGGTCTTCGTCGGCGCGCGCTTTTTTCCTGAGAGGCCCTTATCGGTTCTGGTTAAGAGATAGATCAACGAGGGGATGAAGACTAAAGAGGTGACGTGCAGACCGACGCTTACCACGAAAGCTATGAGCGCAGGAAAGACATTCACCCTTCGCATAAGATACATCGCCGAAAAGAGGATGTAAGCCAAAAGCCCCACCTGGAGGATGGAATAGCTTTCCACGTATCCGAAGAAGAGCTGTATCGATCCCAAGGAGATCAGGGAGAAAAAGATCAAGGTTTTTCCCAAGCCAGTTTTACCTAAGAGGGCAGATAATTTCAGGGCAAGGAAGACGAATACCGCTCCGCAGAGTACGCTGATGATTGAATAGGTCAACTCGGGTGTCCAACTGGGAATCAGTTTGACCATCACGCGATAGGCCACCAGATGAATGAATGCGTCCAGCCACTCCTGCAGATGCAGTCTCCCCTCCGGCAAATCTGTGATGCGAAACATGCCATCCCCCAAAAGATGCAGCCTGTTACGGAAGACCCAAAAGATGGGGAGCGAAGCGAAGCTTAGGAGGAGAAAGCTCTTATTCTGGTTGAGTGAATCAAATGGCCTTCTGATTCTCTTAGCCAGAGCTTCGAATTTCGGACAGAGCGACTCACCGACGCTCGGAATCAAGACCGCCAGAGTAGCCAGAGTGAGCAACCAGCCAATCCAGAGAGGATAGAAATGGTAAAAGTGAACGCCCCACATGTAGGCTGGAGCTAAGTAGATAGTGAACAGATGGAGGAGGATGAGAATTGCCATCCAGGGGAGAAAAACAGAGCCAAAGAGCTTGCCCGAGACTTGCCTCTTGGTCACTGATTTCTTTTCTTTCGGATCGACTGCTCTCATATCGGATTAGGCTCACTGCAGGTTGACTGAATCAGCATCCGTAATATATCCGCATCTCCGTGACTGTCAAGTTGGAATAGGGAAAGATCTGTGGCTGGATCGGGAGTTTATCTCTCTGGATGATCTTCTAAGCTTCTCAGGTTTCTGATTGTCAGGGAGTCATTGGGATTGATGGTGAGGATACGCTCCCAGGCCTGCTTAGCCCTCTGGAAATCACCCAGTCCGATGCTCGCCAACGCGAGCAGATGATAGGCGTCCACGTAATCGGGCTTCAGCCTGATCATCTTTTCAGCACAAGCAACAGCCTGCGTGTCCTGATCAGTTGAATGGTATGCGCTCCAGAGTTGATAGAGAAAGTCCAAGCGATGCTCTAAGAACGGCAGAACCTTCTCCATGTATGGCAGCGCCCGGGCAGGCTCATCCTTCTTGAGGTGAATGTTACCCATCAACCAGTATGCCTCGGGATAGGCTGGGGCTATCGTCAGAAGCGTGTCCAGGATACCCGTGGCCCGGCCGAATTCCCTTCGTCGGTTATGCCAGTTGGCCAGGTTGAGGTAACTGGCGCTATCACGGGGATTCTTCTCAATGGCTCTTCTATACATACCCAGCAGTTCGTCCTCCAGTCCGGCCCCTTTTAAGATCCTGCCTATCTTGAACAAATTGTAGCCGGTCTGGTCCACCGGATGAGGATCGTTCTCCTGAATCAGCAGGTAGCGGTCAAGAGATCGTTGATTGTGGGCGTTGATCATAATCCAGGGAACGGTGTGAAAGATAGAGAACCAGATGAAGATCACCCCCCAGGCCCCGAATCTCTTTCCACCAGGTGAGCCGATTATGGGGGTCTTTTCTATTTTGAGCTGGTCAGCATCGGATCGGCCTTGGTCTGCCGACTGTCGACTGCGGTCGGCGGTCGGTCTTTCACCCCACCTCAGGAAAAGGAGTATCCCCAACAGGCCGATGAACGGAGCGGGCATCGACCTCAAATCCCAGTCCGCGCTCCCCAGGGTGAAGTTGAAGACGAAAAGATAGACCAATGCAAAAGACGTGGCCAGGATCAGGAAGTTAGTCAGCCTGTCTTTAAAATCCTTGAACTTGATCTTAGAGAAAAGGAAAAAGATAATGAGAGAGATGCCCAAAGGTGAGAGCAGGAGGAGCTGGTTTACGAACTCGGAGATGTGGGCTAAAGAGAACATGCCGAAAGGATAGCTATCCGTGGCGATCAGAGGTAGAATGAAAATACCCTTGCCGGTTTTCTCCAGACCGGAGGCGACTATGAAAATCCAAACGACCACTAAACATGAGGCCACGATCAAACCTACGAGGATGAGAGCCTTCGATTTGGTCTTCGTCGGCGCGCGCTTTTTTCCTGAGAGGCCCTTATCGGTTCTGGTTAAGAGATAGATCAACGAGGGGATGAAGACTAAAGAGGTGACGTGCAGACCGACGCTTACCACGAAAGCTATGAGCGCAGGAAAGACATTCACCCTTCGCATAAGATACATCGCCGAAAAGAGGATGTAAGCCAAAAGCCCCACCTGGAGGATGGAATAGCTTTCCACGTATCCGAAGAAGAGCTGTATCGATCCCAAGGAGATCAGGGAGAAGAAGATCAGGACTTTTCCCAAACCGGTCTTCCGCAGAAGGACAGACAACTTCAAGGCAAGAAAAACGAACACACCTCCGCAGAGGACGCTGATGATCGCATAGGTGAACTCAGGACTCCAGCTCGGAATCAGCTTGACCATCATCTGGTACACCACCAGATGAATGAATGCGTCCAGCCATTCCTGCAGATGCAGTCTTCCCTCCGGCAAGTCTGTTATACGGAAGTAACCGTCTCCGAGAAGATGCAGTTTGTTACGGAAGACCCAGAAGATGGGGAGGGATAAAAAGCTCAGGATAAAAAACGTTTTGTTCTGGCCTGATGAAATGAATAGTCTTTTGATCTTTTGTGCAAGAGTCTCCAATTTTGGATAGAGGAATTCGCCGACTCCCGGAATAAGGATGATCAGGCTAAGTAAGACCAGGACCCAACCAAGCCAGATGGGATAGAAGTGGTAAAAGTGAACTCCCCACATGTAGGCGGGAGCTACATAAATGGTGAGCAGGTGGAGAAAGATTAAGACCGCCATCCAGGGGAGGAAAATACTCTCGAAAACCTTTCCCGAAACTTCCCTTTCAGTTACCGTGGTCTTGGTTTTTGGATCGGTTTTTCCCATACGAGATTTGCCCGATCTCAGCTTTTACGGACCGGCGGTTCTAATATACCATTGTATGTATGCCTGTCAAGCTGGAACGGTCGATGCGATGTACGCCAGCAAGCACCTTCACGCGACGCAACCTCTTCTCTAATTTGACTTGACAATCTGGCTGAATCTGGATATATAATGAACGTCTTTAATTAACGAACTCCCGGCTGCCGGAGAACTCGATGATGACCAGCAACAACAATTTCCTCAGGCCAGCATACCTGGAAATCGATCTGGACGCCTTGGCCTTTAACGTTAGAAGCATCAAGAAGAAGTTAGGGAAGGGTGTGAATATGTTGGCGGTGGTGAAGGCGGATGGTTACGGGCACGGTGCTTACCCGGTGTCACGTGTGGTTTTGGATAACGGAGCCGACTCTTTAGGCGTGGCTATCTTAGAGGAGGGAGCTGAACTCAGGGAGAAGGGAGTAGAAGCGCCCATCGTCAATCTCTATCCTGAGCCGCACCAGCGGGCAGAAAAGATCGTGGAATACGATCTGGAGCAGGTGGTCACCGATCTGAAACTGGTCAAGAATCTTTCGCAAGAAGCCAGGAGACAAAATAAATTCTGCGACGTGTACGTTGAGATCGATACCGGCTTGGGCCGTTATGGGGTGTTGCCCGAAGATACCAGAGTGCTGGCAAAAAAGATAAAATCGCTTCCCAACATTCGCCTGAAAGGGGTCCTGTCCCAGTTCTCCACCGCGGATGCGAAAAAGAAAGACTTCGCCTATAAACAGTTGAGGGTTTTCAAAGACACCTTAGATGACCTTAAGGCTCATTCAAATCACATTCCCATAACCTCGATTGCCAACTCCGGAGCGGTGCTGGACATCCCTGCTAGCTATTTCAATCACGTGAGAGTAGGACACCTGCTCTATGGACTTTACCCCTCGTCCGAGACCTCCGAGTCCATCCGGGTGAAGCCGGTCATGAGCCTGAAGAGCAGGATAGTATTCATCAAGGAAGTGGAAAAGGGAACTCCCATCGGTTATGGCAAGACATATATTACCCGCGACAGGACAAAGATTGCCAGTATCCCCTTGGGATATGCGGACGGGTACAGTCGGCTTCTCTCCAACAAGGGCGAGGTGTTGATCGGAGGAAAGAGGGCAAAGGTGTTGGGGCGGGTGTGCATGGATGCCTTTATGGTGGACGTGAGCCGCATCCCGGGTGTGAAGGTGGGAAGCGAGGTGGTGCTGATCGGAAAGCAGGGAAAGGATGAGATCACCGCGCACGATCTGGGCAGGTGGACCAACACCTTCGCCTATGAGATCATGACCCGCATGGGGAAGAGATTGCCGATAGTTTACAAACGGAGATAAAAATCTCTCCCCCTTAGTCCCCCTCTCCACAAGTGTGGAGAGGGGTTCACCCTGAGGGGATTCACCCTGAAGGGGAGATAGGGGGTGAGGTAAGTGTGCTTGTCGGGTCCCCTGACCCGACAGAAATCTTTCGCCAGGTCAGGGGACCTGGCGGTCACAGGATACGAACCGTTTTCCACCGGACTTCATGTTCCAGCTTACCAAAAGGGAATTTGACCTTTTGAGGTCACAAATTGTGACTTCAAATCAAGTGAGTTTTATAACTTACTGAAAAACTCACCTCCTAACCCCCTCTCTTATTAAGAGAGGGGGAAATGGGGGTGAGTTCAAGAAACTTATGCTCCTAACCTACCACACAATCGATCTTGAGCTCAAGCACCCCTTTCGAATCTCGCGTTCCGTAACGGAACTCAAAAAAAACGTTATCGTTCAGATAGAGGAGGGGATTGGCGAGGCTGCGCCTTCCGAGTATTACGGGGAGAACGCTGAGACGGTCATCCAATGCTTGGAAAGGGTCAAAGACCAGCTTGGTGACGACGCCTTCCAAATCGAAACAATCCTGTCAAACCTGAATAAGAATATCTCCGGGAATTTCTCTGCTAAAACAGCAATCGACATGGCGCTGCATGACCTGGTAGCAAAAAGACTTGGCATTCCCGTCTATCGACTGCTGGGATTGGATGGTGACGTGCCGCTGGTCACTTCCTACACAATTGCGATCGACACGCCGGAGAAGATGAAGGAGAAAACAAAACTTGCAGAGGGATTTGCGGTCTACAAGGTCAAAGTCGGCGTAAAAGATGACCTGGAGATGGTGAAGGCAGTGAGGGAGGTCACCGATGCTAAAATTAGGGTAGACGCCAATGCCGGATGGAATGCAGAGGAGGCTTTGGAAAAAATCAAGCAGCTCAAGGAGTACGATATCGAGTTCGTGGAACAACCCATAGACCCGCAAGACAAAGACGGCTTAAAAAGGATAAAAGAGAAGGCAGGGGTTCCGATCATAATTGATGAGCAGTTGATGACCTCAAAGGATATACCAAATTTCGTGGGTCTTTGTGACGGGATAAACATAAAACTGGCCAAATGCGGGGGAATCCGGGAGGCTTTGAGGATGATCCACGTGGCCAGAGCGCACGGTTTGAGTGTGATGCTTGGCTGCACGATCGAAAGCTCGGTGGGAATCGCGGCAGCGGCCCAGCTTGGTTCGCTGGTCGATTTTCTGGACTTAGATGGTAACCTGCTTGTGGCAAACGATCCCTTTGAAGGGTTGAAACTGGACAAGGGAAAACTTCACCTGTCTGACTTGCCCGGATTGGGGGTTGTTCCGAAAGACCGATAGGATTTAAATTGTTCCAGAACAATCATGTCACGCGTAGGCCCAAATGGGCCAACCCCGCCAACGGCGGGGCTACGCGCTAAGGTGATGGTACTCCGAAATGCAGAACTTTCAACAGATAAGAGAAGCGTGAAAAGGAAAGCGCTGAAAGTCTTACTTGGTTTCTTTCTTCTTGTGATTTCTTACGCTGGGATCAAGGTCCAAGCGCAAGACGAATCGCTTCCTAAAATCTCGGTGGTCTATCCACTTGAGGGAGCCCGGATCGGCGCTTCCGATTCCACCTTCATCTTCGGATCAGTTACCCCCAAATCCAAACTCATCATAAACGGATTCAAGGCAGAAGTCCATCCGAACGGTGCATTCCTGTCCTTCTTGCCCCTGACATCAGGTGATTTCGTGTTTGAGCTTCTAGCTGAAAACAGCGCTGGAGTTTCGGTCAAGAGGGTCCCGGTCAGGGTTCCGTTGGGCATCTTTCCCGTCCCGGAGGACAGCTTTTGTATTGTCAAGGGCAGTATCCGGCCCAGGCAGAATTTTACCCTCACGCCAGGGGACGTTCTGGAGACTAAGTTCAGGGGTACGCCTGGTTGCCGGGCCAGTTTTTCCATCGAAGGTTTGGTGGAAGAGGTGCCTATGATAGAATCCGTGCAGAGCATTTCAACTTTTCCACAAGAGCAAGCCTGGGGTGAGAGAAAGAGATCAAGGCCGTCTCCGGTCAAAGGAACTTACACCGGCCTTTATATGGTCAGAAGCGCGGATAAGGCAGAAGAAGCAAGGGTTCTCTTCAAGCTGATAAAAAGACTTGGCGAGGATAGCGTCTACATAACCGAATCTTCACGGGGCAAGATCACCATAGCCGATGATCAGATTCCGCAGGTCGTAGAATTCGTTGGCTCGTCTGTGGTGGCCCGGTCCGGACCCAAGTTAGGCTATACCCTTCTTTATCAGCCGCCTGGCATACGGGCGGTTGCCAACGGGAAAAAGGGGGAGTGGGTGCGGTTGAGGTTGGCGCCCGGGGAAGATGCCTGGGTTCATCAAGACAGCATAAAGTATCTACCCCCAGGCACACCGATTCCGAAGAGCATTCTCACGACCATCGAAACGAAGAGATTAGACAGAAGGACTCAGGTTACGCTTCTTCTCCAGGAAAAACTCCCCTTCAAGGTAGAACAACAGACAGGGCCGTCGGCCCTCTTCCTGACAGTCTACGGCGTGACTTCAAATACCGACTGGATCAGATATGACTCCCAGGACAGGGTGATCAGAGAGATCGGATGGGATCAACCGAAAAAGAACGTTTACCAGCTTAAGGTCTTCCTGAATCAGAAACAGCAGTGGGGATATGACGTCTTCTACGATGGCAACAATTTGATCCTGGAGATAAAGCACCAGCCCAAGATAAGAAGTGGACTTACCGGCCTCCGGATCTGTTTGGATCCGGGACATTCCCCTGATCCGGGAGCGGTTGGCCCCACCGGCTTAGCGGAGAAGTTGGTCAATCTCGAAATCGCCAAAAAGCTAAAGAAGATTCTGGCAAGAAACGGGGCCGAGGTGGTGATGACCAGGAGGGGTATGGAGGGCGTAGCTCTTTATGATCGTCCCAGGATTGCCATCGAAAAGGGTTGCGACATCCTGATCAGTATCCATAACAACGCGCTGCCCGACGGGGTGAATCCTTTTTACAACAATGGCACAAGCACGTACTACTACCATCCTCAATCCTTGCCTTTGGCGAGAGAGATTCAATCTGAGCAGCTGAAGAGGCTTAAGCTTCCGGATTTCGGCACATATTATGGAAACCTGGTGCTGACCAGGCCGAGCCAGCTTCCCGCGGTCTTGGTGGAGTCTGCCTTTATGATGATTCCGGAGCAGGAGGCGCTTCTAAGGACCGATAAGTTTCAGAAAAAATGCGCCCAAGCCATCGCTCAAGGCGTTCTGAATTTCGTCAAGAGCGCGAAAGAATAGCGACAAACTCTCGCCTTGCCAAGAATGAGAGCTTAGGTTAGGGCGGATGGGGGTCTCCGCCCTGCGATTAGCTTTGATTCCACAAATCAACAAGCAAAATACTGGGGCAGGGGTTGAACCCCTGCCCCAACTTCAGACATCCTAAGGGACAGTATCCTGACGCGACACGTAAAATCAACTGAATCGAACTTCCTGTCTCTACTTGAAGACCACCTTGTCGAAATCGTACCAGTCTAGTTCGATCTCGTCGCCATCCTCGGTGGTCACGAAAATTCCCTTATTCTCATCATTGACGTCGTTGGAGCCGGAGAGCTTGAAGCGGTTCCCGCTTCTTGTGGTGATGCGGCAAGAGCGGGAGGAAACCTTTTCGATCTCGGCAATTTGAGAGAATTCCACGTCTATTTCCACCCCCCGGTGTTCGCCGTCCAGCAATTCCCAGGTGTAGGTCTCGTCGTCATCCCACCGGATGAATCCCTCATAGCTGTTTCCGTCTTCATCGAAGACCACGCCGTACAGGGGTCTTGGATCTTCAAACTCATCATACGTCACCAGGTATTTGTCTCCTCCGTCTAAGAGCTCTAACCGGTCAAATTCGTTCCACTCTATGGTCACCCGTCCGAACTCGGGATCCTTAACCACGATGCCCCGATTACCACTGTTTACGTCATTGGTGCCGGATAACTTCAGCTTGTCGCCGTTTCTTAAGTACACCCAGGCGGAGCTGGACGATCTTCGCTCGATGGCCTTTATCTTTCCGAAGGGGATCTTTCGTTTGCGGTGCTTTTGTTCTCCATCCAGTATGTCGGAATAGAAAAGCTCATCGACGTCCCAGGTGACGAAGCCCGTATACTTATCTCCCCGTCGTGTCTCCACCTCTCCGTAAAGCCGGGTTTCGGGCCTGGTGATCAGGTCGGGATTGCACTCCCCAAACTCGATCATATCCAGATCGTCCCAGTCCAGCTCCACCTCGCCCTCCCTGGGGTCGACGATGATGATCTCCCTCACTCCTGAACCGATGTCGCTGCTGGAGCCATAGAACGTTATGCTCTCACCATTCTTAAGTTCGAGCCTGGCTCTATTTCTGGTTCGTCGCTCCAGGGTTTTCAGGTAACCGAACTGGATGCCCGAGCTGGCCTTGCTCTCGTAGCCCTTCTCATCCCAGATTATGTCCAGACCAAAGATGCTTATGCGTTTTTCGCGCCGTCTGCCCTCATCGTGTCTCCCCTCCCGTTTCTTGGTGCCATCCAGGATGTTGTCCCAGAATGCTTCGTTTTTATCCCAGCGGATGGGACCCTCAAACGTCTCTCCATCCCTGGTGTAGACGGTCCCGCAGATCCTCCCGGGTTGAGCAAGCAAAAAGGGAGCAAGAAGAAAAAGCGCTAATAGACCGGCACCGGTTACCGATAAGATAACCCTTCTCATTTCGTTCCTCCTGTCGAAGGTTTAGCCTGAGATTGTTGGAAAAAGATCGACTGATAACTGGGACATTTGCAAGAACTCCAACAGAGCTTTTTTCACTCTCCGCGCCGGAATTCCTAAGGTCAACTATCACAAGAGTTCTTTACGTGCGTATAGAAGGAAAAGTTCCCTCTTTTGGGTTTAGTACTTCACTGAATCCGGACGTGTCTTGTGTCGGGTGGCGTTGGTGAGCGCAAATAAACCTTGCGTTAAGAGAAAGTTTTAGTATACTAAAAATAGAGCCTGAGTCTGCGGGCCGACGGCGATAACAAAACTAAGTGAGTGATAAAGATGACGATCCAAAAGGCCAAAGAGAAGAGAATTAAGAACTTCGTTAAGAACAGGTATGGTAACATCGCCAAGAAGCGCGAGACCTGTTGTAGTTGCAAAGGGGTTACCGTGACGGAGCAGGCCCAAGCCATCGGTTATTCTCCGGAGGAACTGAAAAAGATTCCGGAGTCTGCCGTAATGGGTCTGGGATGCGGTAATCCTGCAGGCTTAGCCTCTCTCAAAGAGGGAGAAACGGTCCTGGATCTGGGCTCGGGCGGAGGAGTCGACGTCTTTCTCGCAGCCAATAAGGTCGGAGAAACCGGATGGGTCATTGGAGT
>CBDUQU010000027.1:0-25322 GCA_965369445.1 uncultured bacterium
GCGCGTTCAATCACCACCTTCGACCGGTAGACGATCAGCACAACGGCAATCAACACAACCAGAACAATGACCAGCTTTTTCATCTCTTCTCCTGTAAGCAAACGTCCTACGACCAGCTTTTGAGTTTGGAGATTTTTCTCTTGAGCTCTTCGATCCTCTTTACATCCAATCGCACGTGATCCATTCCATAGCGGAGGAGAAACTTCCAATTGAAGGGCATGTCACGGCTCTTATCTTTTTTCAAGCTCTCCAGATGCGCTACCACCTCTTTTAAGATTTTCCTCTTAACCTCCAGAGATTCTAAAGCCTTCTTTCTGGAGAGCCCGGCAAGGAAGGCCACTCCTACACAGAAGTTGTTGTCCGGCATTCGGTCATCGGTTATTGCCTCCTCCACTAAGGTCGCCAACCTCTTCTTCCCTTTGGGAGTAATATGAAAAACCTCTCTTTCCGGCATTTTTCCCGGTTTTTCCTTTTTCGCCTCCACCATCTTCGCCCGGCGCAGCCGATCCAGCGTATTGTAGACGGATGCCAGATTAACCTGGGCCCAAGCCTCCATGTTCCTTTTTTCTATCTCATGGTAGAGCTGGTACCCGTGCATGGGCCTCTCCTTCAGAAGTCCCAACACCACCAGTTCGTTTTTGGTCATGAATCTGCTTCTCCGGCTGCTACTATAATCTATACTACTCTAATTTAGAATAATATACGATAGAGATGGCGGGACGTTGCAAGGTTTTTTAAAGATATTAATGAAGATTGCGGGCTTTATGGCAAAAACTTAATAATCCGACTCAAATTTGAGCACCATCAAAATGTAGGGGTGGAGCTTTAGCTCCATCCCGCAGAATGCGGGGCGAACCTGCGGTTCGACTTTGCTCACCGCCCTGAGGAATTCGAAGGGAAGGTTCACCCCCTACACAAGACATCTCGGAAAGAAAACCAGGGAATGATGAGACAAGAGCGGACCAGAACCTAACTGAATTCAGGTTCTGGTCTTTGATCTCAACGTGCGGGAACCTTTTTCATCGACCACCATCAGAACCTTCTTCAACCGGCGCGTTCTTCTCTTCGTCATTTTGTAAGACTCTCTGATCTCGTGGGAAGCCTGTCTGGCTTTTTTGAGGTTATTGGCAAACACGATCGCCAGAGCCTCACCCGTATTAACAGAATCCCCCACCTTTTTCTTGATTAACATGCCTGCGCCATGGTCAATGGGATCACCCAGCTTCTCCCTGCCAGCGCCTAATCTTACGGCGCACAGGCCGATTTTTCGCGTGTCTATGGACTGAACGTATCCGCGCCGGTCAGAGTTTACCAGCAGCCTGAACTTGGCCCAGGGAAGAAGGCCAAAATCGTATATCACCTTCGGATCGCCCCCCTGTCTTTTGACCATATCCGCGAATTTGTCTATAGCTTTGCCCGATTCTATTGCTTTCTTTAGCTTCTTTTCTGCTTCTTTCTGTGTCTTTGCTTTTTTCCCCAGGATCAGCATATGTGCCCCGAGAGCCATGGTGACTTCCATCAGATCACGGGGAGCTTTTCCTTTCAGAGCATGAATGGCTTCCACCACCTCAATGGAGTTGCCCACCGTCTCGCCCAGAGGCTCGTTCATGTCGGTTATCAGGGCTACCGCCTTCTTCTTGAACCGTTTGGCTATTCGAATCAAAGTCCTGGCGAGAAGCAGAGCTTCACTGCGCTTCTGCATGAAGGCGCCATTTCCTACCTTGACGTCGAACACGAAGGCATCCGCCCCCTCGGCTAGCTTTTTACTCATGATGCTGGATGCAATCAGGGGTATGGAGTTGACCGTGGCAGTCACGTCCCGCAGGGCATACATCTTTCGGTCAGCAGGGGCAATCTCCTTGGTCTGCCCGATCATGCAAACGCCCACGTCCTTGAGGTTTGTCACGAATCTCTTAAGAGACAGGTCCGTGCGGAACCCGGAAATGGATTCCAATTTGTCCAGAGTACCGCCGGTGTGACCCAGTCCTCTGCCGGAGATCATGGGAACCTTGACCCCACAGGCGGCCACCAGAGGCGCAAGTATCAGGGAGACCTTATCGCCCACTCCTCCAGTGCTGTGTTTGTCCACTTTCGTTCCCCGGACGGACTTCAAGTCAAGCACCGTGCCGGAGTCCATCATGGACTGGGTCAGAAGGAACGTCTCCTCGGCATCCATGCCGTTCAAGAAGATAGCCATGAGAAGAGCTGATACCTGATAGTCAGGGATTTGACCTTCGGCGTAGCCGGAGACGAAATATTCTATCTCCTCCTGGGTGAGCTTCTTTCTGTCCCTTTTCTTACTGATGATCTCGTAGATTTGCATACGGCCGCAGTCCTATGCGTTTGAGGCTTTTACTAAGATAAGATACGTGGGTGGGAAAGTCAAGTTTCGCCGATACAGCCTTGTGGGTAGCTTGTAGGGGCCGCATTTCTGCCATCGGTAGACCCGCCTTCGGCGGGCATGCGGCCCGCGGACTTGGAAAATCGAACCTCTATCCACTCGGTTCGGTCGGGCAAGATGCCCGACCTACCGTCCACCTCACCCCTTGAGCCCCCCTCTCTATTTCGGGGATGTGTCATTATGTCATTCTGACGCCGCCTTTGGCGGGGGAAGAATCTCGATTTTGCAGATTATTGGGATTATTAGATTCTTCGCTTCGCTCAGAATGACAACTGTACGTTTTCCAAGGTTGCGATACAGTCTCTTCGTGAAGAGGGAGAGCCAAGGGGAGAGGTCAAAAGCTCTCGATACGAAGGGAATAGAATTCACCCCCACCCGCGGGCAGATAGGCGCTTGTGCCATTCGAGAAGATCTTTTCTTTGTCCCCGTTGCAGGTGGAAAGAAGGATATACTCGTCCGTCACCTCGGTGACCGAATCGTAGATGATCCCATCTATGATGTTGCACGTATTGGGAGCAAACTGACTGGTGTCTATCTCCAGGGGAATCTCGGCGTTGTGACCCAACACGCTTTCCTTGAAAGTCACCAGGTCACCGCCCGGCAGTTGCCGCACCCGGATAACCTGCTTTCTTGCCATTCCCTTCTCGTGGTATACGACCTGTGATGCGCCGCAATAGATGTTCGGCGCGCTGGTATCCCCGCTGACCATGACCACGAAGTAGTGAGTGTCGGTATAGATGGTATAGCTTCCATCCCCCAGTAGCCATACACCCTTTCTCCACTCAGCCAAATTGTTCTTAACAGATGCCTGAGTCTCCTCCTCGACGGGTGGGGCTGAGCAAGAAGCCAGCAGCAGCACAAAGGCCACCGCCGGAAGGATCCAGATGAGTCTTTTCATGAATGTAACCTCCGATTAGAGGAACCTGCGGAAAGCTTGGATTTAGACTAGACTCTTGCAGTTTACATTCCTATTACGGTAAGTACCTGAAGGAGGTTCCGGCGAATCTGCAGGGCGAGGGCTTTTGTAGGCGCACTCTTCAGAGTGCGAGCGATGGCGCAGACTATCTGCCATAGGCAGATCCCGCCAGAGGCGGGAAAGTCTGTGGCTCGGCAAGTTCCGTCTCCCCCTTGGGGAGCGGGAATTACTCTTCCCTCCCTTGGTGTGAACCATACGGTTCACACCATGATGGGAGGGAATAAAAGGGAGGGTGATATCTTGTCAGCGAGGCGTTCGGGATTGCATCCCGACCGCAAGCCGCGCGCACGCCGGCGGAACTGTCACGCGGCGAACAGGTACTCACACAGATTCCTCGCAACCACTAACCCACATCACCTGAACCCTTTTTTCCTACGGGGCAGAAGAGCTTTAAATAAGCCGGGGGCACGTCTCTTTACTCTCTCAAGCTTCTTCCTGATTGTTTTGGCAAGCGCTGTGTCCTGCCGTTCAATAAACATCAAGAACAGCAGGGACTTAGCTTGATCCTCTGCTGGTAGATCAGGAATATCTGAAACGAGACCCAAGAGCTTGCCTACTGCTTCCCGCAATTCCTCCTTAGTCAAGAAACGCTGAATTGACCATAGGAGTGGTATTGTCATGCAAAGGCTTTCTTTATCCGGCCGAGCCAGCAAATCATCGATCAAGGACTTCACCTCTTTAGCCAAGAACCCGCTAGCAAAGGAAAGGTCTGAAAGACTCATCACGAGGAAATCACCAAATATTCGGGGTATCCGCACCTTGCTTCTTTCCGCAGAAGCGAGAAACTTGTCCCGGATTGCAGGAGCAAGGACAATCGCTTTTTCAATCCCAGAGTACTTTGTTTTGGTGGGCGAATTCCAGCCCGCTTGGAGTAGTTTTCCCGATAAGAACTTATTCATGAGGACAAGCATATCCTCGCTTTCGAAAGCGAAGATCTTACTGAGAATCGAATCGCTGATTTTTCTCTTGAGCCCTATATAGAAGAACGCCACGTCCCCCCACAGATCGTCGAAGTATATCTGCACCACGAGATCGTGCAGGTTCTCCAACTCATCTTGCTTGTCGAAAAGGTAAACCGCAGCGAAATAATCCAAGAAGGACCGGTGTCTAAATGTCACGGCTTCTCTTAGATCAACGACGCCGGCACGCTGAAGCTCTTTCACGAAACCGTCAAGGCTTGTTTTGTCCCAATTCTGCTCGCTTGCGTACTCTCCCAGAAACTTCTCGAATTCTACTTGGGGTACCTCCAGTCTACCCTTGCCTAGGAATTGGCAATAGGCCAGTTCGGCCAGAAAACTCTTCTTGATCCGATATTCAAACAGAACCTCAATGTCCTTCTCTTTGTCGTAGCGCCCCAGACCCATATCGAAAAATCGATCATAGAGCTCCGTGAGTGATGCAGGAATCTCCTTCCTGTCTTCCACCAGCTCTATGATCAACAGGAGGGACAACGGAACCATTGGGATGTGAAATTTCACCCTCTCTAAACCATTCTTCAGCGCGGTCAAGGTCTGTTTGCTCTGGGCTACTTTCTCGAAAAGCTTCAGAGCCTGGCCGAATTCGAACGGTAGGAGTTCATATTCCTTGAAACCCTCGGGCGGAGTATCAATGATGTCAACTTTACGGCTCGTAATAACAAGACGGCAATTCAGCTCTCGTGAGACTTTCTCTGATCTTTTTATTACTTCGGCTCTCTGCAAAGGCGGTACCTCGTCCAAAGCGTCAACCATTATTTGCTCAACCTTGAAACGCCGTATGACTTCTTCAGTTGAGAAGTAACTATGTAGCAATTCTTCTGCGGTGCGAACCTCCAAAATATCTCTGGCTGCCACCAGGAGCGGTATTTCGATCGGCTCCTCTTTCGGTGCCCCGCTGATGAGGCTGGCTGACGCCTGTTTTAGCGCATCGATTTCCAGTTTGGTCACGGCCGCAGATTTGCCCACGCCAGGATCTCCCACTAAGATCACTCTTGCGGCCCCTTTAAGAATGGATTTGAGCTTTGAAAAGGGCATTTTCCTTTTCCCGATCATCAACGCCAGGCTCTTGTCATCCAATTCTACAGGAAGATCAACAGTTGCAACTAGAGGCTCGACAAAGCATTCTGACAAGCTAATCCCCTTTTTGCAGAGCCAGCTCCTACCCTCCAACTTCTGTATTCTCTCTTGAAGGAAATCGCAAACTTTCCCTTCAAAGAACACCTGTGGGTAGAAAATTGTGAATTTGTCGACCAGCCAGTTGACATCGAAAACCTCGACGTTTCCTTTCAATTCTGCCTCTAACCTTGTGCGGGCTTGATTGCTCAAGTCGCCCGCCAATACCACGAACACTTTTGAGACTGGCAAGGTGGCGAAAATCTGTTTCATTTTGGCCGGATGCGCAAGTGCTTGTTCCACTTGGCTCTCTATTTCGTCAATCTTAGACTTCTTTCTGCCTGGCAAGACCCGTTTCAGTCGCGCCTTAACCTCATCCACCTCCCCCACCGTTTGCCCTCTTATATGACCCTTTTTGACAACGACGCCAATGACTTCGAGGGTGAATTCGTCTTTCTTCACAACTACCAGATCCTTCCCCAGCTCTTCCGCGCCGTGGGTAACCTCCACTGTGTAGTCTGGCTGCATGTTCCCGAATAGTTCTTTCAGCTGTTTGTGTAATTCGGTCTCTCGGAATGCCATCAGCACTTCTTTTCTCGTCTCTCTGGGAAGTGATTTGGCCTGCCTAGTTAGCTCAGTTGACTTAGCCATGTGACTACTCCTTAATCAGTGATTGATTCGCGGCCTTGTCCCCAAGTCCCTGGTTGCCGGGAATCCGATTATGTGCCACCTCTGGTCGCCTGAGGCCCTTCGGTCTCCCTTCTCCCAACTGCGCTGGGAGTTACATACTATCCAGGGTTCGTGGTCTTGTCGAACTGTACCGCCGCGACCCAAAGACAGCTGCCAGAGGTGTCCTCTCATTAGGTATGGCACGCTTAAAACTGCAATCGTATTTTAGTTAATTTTCTCCGAGAAATCAAGGATTATTTATCGCTCCGTGGCACATGTCGCGAAGAGAGAATCCCGGGAGGTGAACCTGCTAGGACTGAATGCGGCTACCCTCTTTGGCGAGCGTGTACCCAGTCAAACGGGCTGATCTGGTGCGCGTGACACGGACGAAGAGAGGTTCTCGCCAGCCCTCATTGTGTCTCCGAGCCACGCCGGGGTGCACCGTGTGGTGCACCCCGCTGGGTGTTACTTGGCGTTCTTGTCGCTTTGCCAGAGGGCAAAAGCGTTGTTTTCTGTATCAAGACAGACTGCGAAGTATCCGAAACCTGGTACTGGCGCTTTGGGAACGACCACCTTCCCGCCGAGTTTTTCAACCTTGGCAGCATGTTCATCTATGGAAGGGACGTCGATGTAGTTGGTAATCTGTTGTTGTAGGTCTTGTCTTTTCATCATGCCACCATCAACCTGCTTTTCACCACTGGTGGTAACCATCCAGTAATCCATTTCCGGTGTTTTCTCGATTTTCCAGCCAAAAAGATCGGTATAGAACTTCCTAGCCCTCTCAACATCGTCTGCCGGAATCTCAAAGTGAACTATAGTCGGCATAGTCTTATCACCTCCTCTCATCAGGCTCGAGGCTTGGACAACGTTTGCGATGCTCGTATCGCCCAGACGGGCGGGCGTCTGCCCGAAGCTCGCCACTGCGAAACTCGACGCTGGAAGATTCATTCACCTTACGGGAGATTGTATCCTCCAACCTCGAGCCTCCGGCGTCGATACCAGACTCGCCAACGTCAACCGAGCTTCGAGAACCATTCCAAAGCGTCCGCCACCTCGGAGTCGTGGTTGCCCACCTGTTTATCCTAAGTTATCGATTTCACGTCAAGAATCAAGAGCTTTGTTGCCATGATTTCGCTACAGATTGAGGTAAACACCTGCAGACCTCTCCCCCTGCTTCCCCCTTATGGAGAGGGGGACCGAAGGGGGTGAGGCAAAAGCGCTTCAGTAGAGATCGGTAGTCGCGGTCTTTCCGCCGAAGGCGCCCGCGCCTGCCAATCTTTAGCGGGCAGGGATCAGCTTACGGCTGATAGCCTGCGGGGTGGAACGGGGGAAAACTGTAACGTCGCGTCAAAGTTTTCGGTTGACAAATCCGTTTTTCAAACTAAAATGCTATTGCAGCGTCAAAGTTTGAGAGGGTTGGTTAATAAAGCCGGGAAAATGGCGAAAATAAGAGTATAGTAAAACTGTGGAACACGAACGCAACAACGACATAGTATTAGAAGGAATCGACATCCACAAGAGCTTTCAAACGGGCGCCGAAACGCTTCACGTGCTTAAGGGTATCGACATCGGCATCAGGCGGGGCGAGATCGTATCAGTAGTGGGCGCATCAGGGGTTGGAAAGAGCACACTCCTGCACATCTTAGGCGCATTGGACCGTCCCACAAAAGGAAAGGTGAGATTGGACTCAACCGACGTCTTTGCCCTAAGCGACAAGAAGCTGGCGCATCTCAGAAACAAGACCGTGGGGTTTGTGTTCCAGTTTCATCACTTACTTCCGGAGTTTTCCGCTCTGGAAAATGTGATGATGCCCCAGCTGATAGCGGGTGAGGATATAAGCCTAATCCGAGAGAAAGCCGAAGCCTTCCTCTCGGAGGTAGGGCTTGGAGAGAGAATACATCACAAGCCGGGTGAGCTCTCCGGTGGCGAACGGCAGAGGGTGGCGGTGGCAAGAGCATTGGTTAATGAGCCCCAGATAGTGATTGCCGATGAGCCATCCGGAAATTTGGATAAGGCCACCGGCGAGGAGCTGCATAATCTGATATCCGAGCTGAACCAAAAGAAGGGACAGACCTTTATCATCGCCACCCACAACCAGCTTCTGGCGCAGAGAGCTCACCGGATAATAACGTTGGTTGATGGCAAGGCGGTGGCGGGTTCCAGCGAATAGAGCATGGTGTAATAGAAACAAAAAGGGGGTTTTAAAAAAACGAAAGCGACCTCTGGAGTGTCCCGCCCAGACGGGCGTCCGTCCGGACGCTGCAGCGGGACTATGATTTGGTGATAAAGACACCGAAGTTCGGTTCGCGGAAAAGGTGAAGACTCCAATTTGTCCTTTTTGAGAGGTTTTTTCAGCGCTCTCCAGAGCGCGGGTTGAAAGGCGAAAACAATGCAGTGCCAGGATTGTAAGAAAAAAGAGGCTACGGTTCATCTCACCCAGGTGATCAACGACCAGAAGGTCGTATTGAATCTCTGCGAGGAGTGTGCGGACAAACGGGGATTTCACAATCCCCTGGAGGGAGTGCCCTTCCCCTTGGCTGAGTTTTTGGCCAGCATGCTCAGCCAGGCTCAGATGAAAAAGCCTGCCAAGGAGGCTGATGTGGTTTGCTCGGCTTGCGGCCTGGGCTTCTCCGAGTTCACCAAGGCGGGCCGGCTGGGATGCGGGAACTGCTACGTCACCTTCAAAGAGCAGTTGGATGACCTTTTAAGAAAAGTCCACGGTTCCACCCAGCACCGGGGGAAGTTCCCTCGCACTAAAAGAGACGTGATGAAGCCCTTGTGGGAGGAGAACAAACTCCAGGAAGAGCTGAAGAAGGCCATCGAGCAGGAGGACTTCGAAAGAGCCGCCCAGATCAGAGATCAGATCAAGGCCTTGGCAGGCAGAAAGTGAACTTCTTGCGTATGGGAAAGTGAACATGTTTGAGGAGATGGCGAAAAAACCGGCGGTGTGGCTTTCCGGGGAGGGCTCTAACTCACAGGTGATCTTATCCTCCAGGGTGAGGCTTGCGCGCAACATTGCCAACTCCCCCTTCCCATCCAGGGCCAACACCGATAAGCGGGAAAGCATCCTCTCTTTTGTGAAGAACGCAGTAGAGAAAAGCGAAGGCCTGCGGCGGGGAACGTTTGTGGATTGCGCCAAGATGGATGAGCTGGATCGATCTTTTCTGGTGGAAAGACATCTGGCCAGCATCGAGTTTACCGGGTGCAGGGACTCTTCCGCGCTTCTGATCGGAGAAAAAGAAAACACCAGCGTGATGGTCAATGAGGAGGATCACTTAAGGGTACAGGCTTTGGCTTCAGGATTGGAGATCAGAGAAGCGTTTGAAATGGCAGACGAAATAGACGAGGAGCTGTCTAAATCGCTGGAGTTTGCCTTCGATCCAACCTTTGGCTATCTTACCTCCTGTCCCACCAACACCGGTACCGGAATGAGGGCCTCGGTCTTGATCCATCTGCCCGGTCTGGCGTTGACCCGGGAGATCGAGAAGGTGATCTCCCAAATCAGCAAGCTGGGGCTGGTGGTCAGGGGTTTTTACGGGGAGGGTTCCGACGTCTGGGGAAATCTCTTTCAGGTATCCAACCAGACCACGCTGGGACGCTCTGAAGAGGACATCGTGGAGAGCCTGGAGAGGGTCACCCAACAGATAATAGAATACGAGGAAAACGCCCGCAAGCGGCTGTTCAGCGAGGCCAGAGATCAGATAGAGGACAAGATCTGGAGAGCGTACGGCATTCTGAAACATGCCCGCACCTTAACCTCCGAGGAGGTCCTGAACATGTTCTCGGCCATAAGGCTGGGAATCGGGACCGGAGTTGTCGAGACCCTGAGCCTTCCGCAGGTAAATGAGATCCTGGCTTTAAGCCAACCAGCCCATTTGCAGAAGTATTTCAACAAGAGGATGGAGCCGGGAGAGAGAGACCGGGTCAGGGCGGAACTGGTGAGATCAAAACTGGAATAATGAAGTGCTCAAGAGATTAACGAAAGCGATAGCCTAAGCGTGTCTGACTACGCAGGGAGTGGCTTGAGTGTCAGAGTCTTGATTTTGGCTTTTTCCAAAGGATTTGACAATTTCGCATCTTTTGCGTAATGTATTAATGGAGGTGGGGATAAATTGGGTGGATCAGGTGAGTCCTGAAAAGCTCTTTGACTTGATCGATCGTGGAAACCGGAGTGGAGGCTCTTGATGAATGAGATGTTCACAGAAAGGGCTCGTAAGGCGATAGAATATGCCCGGGACGAAGCGGCCAGGCTTAAGCACGACTATATCGGAACGGAACACCTTCTCCTGGGACTTCTGCGTCTGGGAGAGGGAAACGCGGTTGAGGTTCTGACCAACATCGGAATAGATCTAAACGAGCTCAGGCAGTCGGTGGAGGACGTGGTTCAGCCATCCGGCGGAACCATGGCCATCGGTCAGCTCCCCTTAACCGCCAGAGCAAAGAAGCTTCTGGAGGTTTCCGCCCAGGAGGCCCGCGGCTTAAGATCAAAGGACATCGATACCGAGCATCTCCTCTTGGCCCTGCTCAGGGATGAAGAGGGGGTGGCCGCCCAGGTCCTCTCCATGTACGATCTGGATTATCAGGAAGTGCAGGACGAGCTGAAGAACATAGACAGCGGAAACCCGTCATCTTACGCCAAAAAACGCAAAAAAAGCAAAACCCCGGCTCTGGATCATTTCGGAAGGGATCTAACCGAGATGGCCAGGCGGGGAAAGCTGGATCCCATCATCGGCAGGAATAACGAGATCGAAAGACTCTCCCAGATTCTCTCCCGGAGGAAGAAGAACAACCCGGTCTTAATCGGTGAGCCGGGAGTGGGTAAGACCGCCATAGCCGAAGGCTTAGCCCAGAGGATAGTGGCCGGAAAGATCCCCCAGACCCTGGAGAACAAAAGGGTTGTCTGTTTGGACATGGCCGCCCTGGTGGCGGGAACCAAGTACCGGGGTCAATTCGAGGAGAGAATGAAGGCGGTGATGAACGAGATCGTAAACTCCAAGGACACCATCCTCTTCTTGGACGAATTGCATACCATCGTGGGGGCAGGAGGGGCAGAAGGCTCCCTGGATGCCTCCAACATATTCAAGCCTTCGCTTTCCCGGGGAGAGATCCAGTGTATCGGTGCCACTACCTTGAACGAATACAGAAAATACATCGAGAAGGACGGGGCCTTGGAGCGCCGGTTCCAGACCATCATGGTGGATCCGCCGTCCACGGACGATACCCTAAAGATCTTAGAGGGACTGCGAAGCAGGTATGAGGAGCATCACCGGATAAAGATATCGGATGAGGCCATTGATGCGGCGGTGAAGCTGTCCGACAGGTATATCACCGGAAAGTTTCAGCCGGACAAGGCCATCGACGTGATAGACGAGGCCGGATCACGGGTTCACCTGGCCACCTGCACGCGCCCGGCGATCTTTGAGCAGATGGAGCAGGAAATAGTGCAGGTACAACGGGACAAGGAGAAGGCTGTCAAGAACCAGGAGTTCGAGACGGCGGCCCGGCTTAGGGACCAACTCAAGATGGCCAGAGAGAAGCTGGAGCAGGCGAAGAAGGATTGGGAAGAGGGGAAAGGTAGGGAAGTGGTCATCCTGAGTGCGGAGGAGGTGGCCTGCGTGGTCTCCAAGATGACCGGAATTCCTCTGTTCAAGCTGGAGGAAAAGGAGTCAAGGAAGCTTCTGCGAATGGAGGAGGAACTGAAGAAGAGCATCGTGGGGCAGGAGGAGGCTATAACGGTCTTAGCCAAGGCCATCCGACGGAATCGGGCAGGTTTGGGAGATCCCCGAAGACCGATCGGTTCCCTCATCTTCCTGGGGCCAACCGGGGTGGGAAAAACCGAACTGGCTCGAGCTCTGGCGTCGTCGCTTTTCGAAGATGAGAACTCCCTGGTGAGAATCGACATGTCCGAATATATGGAGAAGTTCTCCGTCTCCCGCCTGATCGGCGCCCCACCCGGATACGTGGGCTATGAGGAGGGGGGACAGCTGACCGAGAAGGTGAGGCGAAAGCCTTATTCGGTGGTCCTCTTGGACGAAATCGAGAAAGCTCACCCGGACGTCTTTAACATACTCCTTCAGCTTTTCGACGACGGCTCCCTAACCGACAGCTTCGGGAGAAGGGTCGACTTCAAGAATACCGTGGTGATCATGACCTCCAATTTAGGAGCGCGGCAGATAAGGGGTGGCAAAACCCTGGGCTTCCAGAAAGAGGACGCCAGTTCCTCCTACGAGCAGATGAAGCAGAAGCTCATGGAGGAGACCAGAAGAACCTTCAACCCGGAATTCCTGAACCGGATCGACGAGATCATAGTGTTCCATTCCCTGGGCATGAAGGAGGTCCTGCAGATCATCGACATTCTTCTCTCCGACGTCTCCAAGCGGCTGAAGGAGAAGGGAATCAACTTTGAACTGACTCCACAGGCCAAGGAGTTCTTAGCGGAGAAGGGATTCAACCCCACCTTCGGCGCCCGGCCCCTGCAAAGGGCCATCCAAAAACTGGTGGAGGACCCCTTGGCCGAGGAGATATTGAAAGGGCAGTTCTCCGACGAATGCGACGTGATCGTGGACAGGCTGGTGGGAGAGGAGAAACTCTCCTTCGACATCAAGGCCAAAGAGAAGACGAAGCCGAAAACCACGCCGGAGAAATCTTTAGGTTAGAGAAAAATTTCACTTGCCATAGGGAGAAAAGACGTTATCTTTAAGAACCTGAAAAGGGACTCTTCTGGGTTCGGTTTTCATGTAAGGCTAAAAAAAACATTCAGACAGAACAGTAAGGAAGGTCGATTGTTATGGCGCACAAAAAGGGAGTAGGAAGTTCACGCAACGGAAGAGACTCGCACGGGCAGAGGCTCGGTGTTAAGAGGTTCTCCGGAGAGGCGGTGTTGGCCGGCACCATTCTGGTGCGGCAGAGAGGAACCAGGATTCATCCCGGGATTAACGTGGGCAAAGGGAATGACGATACCCTTTTCGCCCTGACGGATGGAGTGGTTAAGTTTGAACCGAAGGGGAAGAGCAAAAAGGTAGTCGGCGTTTATTGAGACCTTCAAGAGCACGCTCTCCTCAGTAAGTTAATCTCTAACTGTATCCTGCCTTTACTCCGCAGAGTATCGGGAACTAAAGAGAAATTGCTTGCCTGGCAAAACGAACCGGCATTTCAGATCAGCCCGATTGAAGAAGCTGTCGTGCAGTACCCTAAACCATCCCCGAAAGTAGCTGGATTACAGCCAGACGTGGTCGCCTTGAGCAAATACTCTAAAGAAAACCGGATGGTGAGCGGTAACGACCATTCACCCGTTCTTTGAAAACCATATTCGAATTTCTTGGCCATGAGCAACTTAGCAGTGATCCTGAGTGGATGCGGGAGCCTGGACGGCTCGGATGTGTGGGAGGTAACCCTGCTCACATATCATCTGTGCCGAAAGGGACGAAGTCCCGTGTTTTTTGCGCCGGACTCAGAGCAAAAAGAGGTGGTGAACCACTTTACGAAGGTCGCCTCGGCGGAAAAGAGGAACGTTCTGAGGGAGTCTGCCCGCATCGCCTGGCAGGGGATCAAGGAAATAAAAGAACTCTCCGGAAGAGACGTGGACGGAATCTTCCTCCCGGGCGGAGGGGGGGTGGTGAAGAACTTGGCTCATCTTCTGGGAGAGCCAAAAAACGAGTATTTGAAGCCCAAACCGGAGCTGCAGAGAATCATAAGGGAGGTCTATCGAAGAAGAAAACCCATAGCAGCCTGCGGGCTGGCCGTTCTCTTGGTCGCTTCCGCCCTGAGGGACATATTGGAGACGCCGCTGACCTTAACCATAGGAAAGGATCCGATGTTGATCAACCAGATAGAGGGAATGGGGGCGGTTCACGTCCTGTCGCGGGGCAAAGAGGTGGTAATGGACTCAGAGCACAAGCTGGTCACCACTCCGGCAGATCTTTTGGAACTGGAGTTTACTGATTTAGCCTCGAGCATGGAAAATATGGTCAACGGAGTTTTGGAACTTATCTCATCAAAAACAAGTTAGGAGGAGATATGCGTGAGATTTCCGCCAGTGACATAACCAAAACGGTAAAGGATCTCTGCATCGACGCCAATTACAATTTAGGCCAGGACGTGCAGGATACGCTTCGCAAGATGTATGAGAAGGAGGAATCACCCGTATCCAAGGCCACCCTGAAGCAGATCATCGACAACTTCGAGATCGCCAAGGATGGTAAGTTCCCCATGTGCCAGGATACCGGCACTGCCGTCTTCTTTGTGGAGATGGGAGACCAGGTTAACATTAAGGGTGACAACCTTTTTGAAGCTATCAACGAGGGGGTCAGGCAGGGTTATAAGGATGGGTATTTGAGAAAGTCAATCTTAGCCGATCCCATCGAGAGGAAAAACACCGGTGATAATACACCGGCGGTCATCCACTTAGATATTGTAAAGGGCGATAAACTGAAGATCGTTTGCGTCCCCAAGGGAGGTGGAAGTGAGAACATGTCTGAGGTGAAGATGATGAAGCCGGCGGACGGGGTGGAAGGAGTAAAGGAGTTTGTAATCGACAAGGTCAGAAGGTCAGGAAGCAACCCCTGTCCCCCTATTATCGTGGGAGTGGGGATTGGTGGAAACTTTGAGAAATGTGCTGAGATGGCAAAACGAGCGCTTTTGCGAACCATCGGATCAAAACATCCGAATCCATTCTATGCCAAGTTGGAGGAGGAGCTTTTAGAGGAAGTGAACAAGCTGGGCATAGGTGCACAGGGTTTTGGAGGAACTCAAACAGCGCTGGCAGTTTTTATCAAAACCCATCCCTGTCACATCGCCAGCTTCCCGGCAGCAGTGAACATCAACTGCCATGTGGCAAGACATAAAGAGGCGGTGTTATAATCGGGATCTCTTCTCACCTGGTAGCCAAACCTTTACACTTCGTCTCCCGCCAAAGGCGGGATGTCGAAGGATGGCTAAGCGCCAAGGGGTGAACCTTTGGCTACGCGAATTACAAAGATAGGAAAAAAAGATTAAATTTGGAGGACTAAGAAATGGCACAGAAAAAGATAAACACCCCCTTCACAGATGAGGTGGTGAAAGATTTAAAGATTGGTGACGATGTGTTGATAACTGGAGATATTTACACGGCAAGGGATGCGGCTCACAAGAGGATGGTTGATCTTTTAGACAAAGGTGAAAAGCTTCCGTTTGATCTAGCCGGACAGTTAATATACTACGTCGGCCCTTCACCTACGCGACCGGGAAATGTAATCGGATCAGCCGGACCTACCACTTCAGGTCGAATGAACCCGTATGCTCCACGTATGTTGGAAGCCGGATCAAAGGGTATGATCGGAAAGGGAGAGATGGGTTCTGGGGTTCAGGATGCATTACAAAAATACACCGGCGTATATTTAGCTGCAATTGGCGGAGCCGCGGCTTTGATTGCCAAGTCCATAGTCGGAAATGAACTGGTCGCCTGGGAGGAGTTGGGAGCTGAGGCAATCAGAAAATATACGGTCAAGGACTTCCCGGCAATAGTGGTTCAGGATGCGCACGGCGGGAATCTGTACAAGGAGGGAGTGAAAAAGTACTCCCGCACTTAAGTTATGTTAGTTTGAGTGGATCGGAGATCGTGTCCATATCTCCTGCCGGGCACGAACTTCTGATGGCTCCTGACAAGAAAACAGCAGAAGGCTGGGCAGTATTGTCCAGCCTTCTTTCTTTTGTGTTGTGTCAGGACCTCAGTTCCTATGGAAACGGCGGCATACCCGAATGAGTGGTTTTTGGAAATTCACATGTTCTTGCAGCACAACGACGTAACCTTTCGACAAAACCCCATGTAGAGGCCAGGCCGGGTATCTGACAACTGAATACCTGTGATTGTCAACAGCCAGGTGGTGCGGGGCCATTTCTGTAAAGATACTCTATCATATAAACGACATCTCCGATGTCAACCACCCCGTCACAATTGGTATCTCCTACCTCGACGGGACTGGGAGCGGGGCCGCCTCTGTAAAGATAGCTTATCAAATAAACCACATCACCAACGTCTACCGTCCCATCTCCATTGGTATCTCCACAGATGTATCCCAGGGGACTCCACAAGCTCCCGTTCCAGCGAGCAATGTAGTTTGCCTGATTCATGCCCGCATAGGTGAAACTCCCTCCGGCGATCAAGTCGCTGTTGTAGACGGTCAGGGCGTACACACCCGGGTAGGTTGTACCGAACATTCCTGCGCCAAGAGCGTTCCACGAACCACCGTTCCAGCGAGCGATATGGTTTACGGAAACGGGACCTGCATGGGTAAAGACTCCCCCAGCTATCAGCTCACCGCCATAAACGGTTAAGGCAGAGACCTCCGTAATCCAACCGCCGCTCATCCCTGAGCCCAGTGCACTCCAGGTCGTCCCGTTCCATCCGGCGATGTAGTTGGCCGAGGTTCCACCCGCCTGAGTGAAGCCCCCTCCCGCGTACAAGTCGGTGCCGTAGACTTTCAACGCAGTGACGTAACTGTTCATCCCCGACCCCATGGTGAGCCATGTGCTCCCGTTCCAGCGGGCAACATGATTGGTCCGGGCCGTGCCCGAGGTGTCAAACATCCCTCCTGCGATCAGATCGCTACCATACACCTCCAACGCAAAGACCATCGGTAAATAGAAGAAGGCACTCATACCCTGTGCTAAATTGCTCCAGGAGTTGCCGTTCCACTGGGCGATGCAGTTAGCTGTGACTCCACCCGCCATGTGGAAATTCCCTCCTGCAATCAGCTTGCCGGCGTAAACCGTGAGGGCGTAGACAATCGTGACCGGCAAACCTCCGCTCATCCCCGATCCGAGTGCGCTCCAAGTGGTTCCGTTCCAGCTTGCAATGCAGTTGGCCGGGATTCCGGGCCAGCAGCCCACCCCGGTAAAATTGCCCCCCACTACTAAATTACCGGCGTAAACCGTCAGGGCACGCACCTCCATCAGTCCTCCTGACTGCAACCCGCATGTCACGCTGTCCCACGCAGTCCCGTTCCATCCGGCAAGGTGGGCGTAAGGCTTGCAGCCTGCAGATGTGAAGGTTCCTCCGGCGACCAGATCAGTGTAGACTGTGAGTGCCCTGACCGGACCGTCCATCCCCCGCCCCTGCAAACAAGGGAGTGACTCGCCCAATCCATGCTGGTGGTCGGCGGAGACATCCTGGTGGGTGGCCTTCGAAAAGAGCGGCTCCCCCGTGTTTGGATCGAAGCTCATGGCAAAGCCAGAGAAGTCCACCGCCCCTTCGTACCTTGACTGTCTCGCTGCCTCCAAGTCGAACCGGCCGTCCTGTGCAAGGAACTTCTCTATGCTTTGTGCATTGATGTCTGGATAATCGGCCAGAGTACTAATTCCGGTCCCGAAGCCCGATTGGCAGCAAACTGCCATGAATACACAAACCATGGCCGTTTTCTTGATCATATCTTACCTCCTTTCGATTTAGATCGTAGTTTCCTCTTTCATCATAGCTACGGCTCACACGGCGGCGGGCCGCCTTTGAACAGATAGTTGACGAGATAAACGATGTCTCCAACATTTATCAGACCATCACAGTTCACATCTCCAGCGGGTACAGGTACAGGTGCAGGACCAGCCTTGTAAAGATAGCTGACCAGATAAACGACATCGCCGATGTTCACTTCTCCATCTCCATTGGCATCACCCACGCCAGAGCAACCTTCACCGAACGCCCCTATGTCTGCGCCCTCCAGTCCCGTTCCAAGACAGGGTGACCTGGCCCAGAGAGAGTAAGCGCCGTTATTCGGATCACAGTAAACCGGATCAGCAGAGATGCAGCCGTCGCCCGGCAAGCAGCCATAATAGTCCTGATCGAGGTTGCTCCAAACGTCGCAATAGTAAAGGAAGATAGGAGAGGCTCCATCGTATCGAACACCCTTGCCTGATGTCGTGTTTGTGACGATCGTGTTCTGAATAGTGGCTGAAGATGTCGCACCTATGTAGATGCCTCCACCGGTGGATGCACTGTTTGCGTCGATAGTGTTGTTGATTATGTCAGCAACGGACGAGTTCAGCAGACCGATTCCGCCTCCGTAACCTGTTTCCGCTGTGTTGTGAGCTATGAGGTTTCCAACAATAGTTGGCCAGCAATTATCTTCGCACCATATGCCTGCGCCACTCTCAACCGCTGAGTTGCCGATTATGAGATTCTCCCGAATTACAGGGGAGGAATGGTTATTGCATCGAATCCCGCCTCCGCTGGACATGGCTGGATTCTGCTCAATCACATTGTTGGCGATGATGGGACTTGAGTAGTTGTCGCAGTCGATGCCCGCACCGTAAGGGCAACTGTTGTCAACGATCCTGTTGTTCACTATCTTAGGGCTTGAGTTCTGGCATCTTATTCCTGCCCCCTGCCCGACTTCAAGAAAAGCCCCCGTTATGGTGAAGCCATCCAGCACAGAGTTAGAGTCCTCACCTGAGATAAACGAAACCATGCTCACACCACCAGCCAACATGCTTAGGATGGTGCTGTCTGCTCCCTTTTCGCTCTTGACGACTACCACCTTGCCGTTGAAGATAATATGTTCGTAATAGGTCCCTGAAGCGACAAGAATTGAATCCCAATCTGATGAGAAGTCGATGGCGGCCTGGATGGTGCCGAAGTCCGCTGGGACACGAAGAATTCTCGAGGTGCAGACCAAGAGCACGGAACCGGAATCCGCAATGAACGGGTTTGTCAGCGACTCTCCAGTCAGGAACAACGTGTTTGTCGTTCCGATGGGCGTGATCGGAATCAGAATGTCGAAAACGATGGTATCCTCTTGTCCGGCATCCATTATGAGCTGATACGCTGCTGGCTGGATATCCCACCCCAGTGAGTCTGTCAGAGTCAGGTTGAAGGAGTCTGGAGCCAGACCAGTATTATGTATGTGGAATGGAGCTTCGATTTGAGTATTTGCGGTCGCGTTAATATCGCTGCCCGGGTCTAAGCTCAACCCTTCAACATAAGAGCTACAGACAACTATGAGGGACGCAGAATCAAGAATGATCGGATTGGTCTTCGACGTGGCGATGAGAGTGAGTATGTCTGCTGTTCCGAGCGCTACGTAAGGAATAGCGACAGTAAAGCCCACAGGCTGAGTCTCCGAGGCGTCAAGAACGAGATCGTAGTGAGGAGGTACAATTTCCCAACCTTGCACATCTGAAATGTCAATACTGTAGCTGTCGGTAACGACGCCGACATTCTGAATCAGGAAACTTACAGAGACAATGCTATCAGCGTAGCCGTTTTGGTCATCTCCAGCTGTCACCTGCACGCTTTCTTTGTAGGCACTGCATGTTACTACCAGTGCTGCGGAATCACGCACCAGGTAGTTGCTCTTCGAGATAGCGAGCAGAGTCACGCTGTCGGCTGTGCCGGGAGACACTAGGGGAATACTGAGGGTGAAGATGGCAGAATCGATTTCCGCCGTGTCAAGAACGAGATCGTAGTGGGCGGGATTGATATTCCAGCCGCGGGTATCTGAAACGTCAAGGCTATAGCTGTCGATAACGACACCGACGTTTTGAATTAGAAAACTTACAGAGACAATGCTGTCAGCATAGCCATCTTGATCACCTCCAGCTGTCACTTCTAGGCTCTCCTTGTAGGAACTGCATGTCACTATCAGCGCGGCGGAATCACGTACTAGGTCGTTGCTCTTCGAGATAACGAATAGAGTCAGGCTGTCGCTCGTGCCAGGAGATACTAGTGGGATGCCGACCGTGAAGATGGCAGAGTCAATCTCCGCCGTGTCAAGGACCAGGTCGTAGTGAGGAGGCGAGATTTCCCAGCCCTGAACACCTGAGATGTCGACACTGTAACTGTCGATAACCACACCCGCATTCTCAATGAAGAATGTCACGGAAACGCTGCTGTCAGCATAGCCGCTTTGATCGCTTCCAGCTTCTACCTGTACGCTTTCTTTGTAGGCACTGCAGGTTACCGTCAGCGTGGCGGAATCACTAATCAGGTAATTACTCTTCGAGGTGGCAATTAGAGTTAGGTTGTCGCTTGTGCCGGGAGACACTAAGGGGATGCTGACTGTGAAGATGGCGGAGTTGGTCTCAGCTGTGTCAAGAACGATGTTATAATGAAGCGGAACAATGTCCCAACCTTCGGCATCCGAAATATCAATGCTGTAGCTGTCGATAACTACTCCTACGTTTTGAATGAAGAAAGATACAGAGACAATGCTATCAGCGTAGCCGCTTTGGTCACCTCCAGCTGTCACTTCCAAGCTCTCTTTGTAGGCACTGCACGTCACAGTCAGTGTTGCTGAGTCACTGGCAAGGGAGTTAGTTTTGGAGACAACAAAAAGAGTCAACTCGTCGGTGGTACTCAGGGGCACATACGGAATACCGACCGTGAAGGCAACCGTGTCGACTTCCGCGGTGTCGAGGGTAAGATCATAGTGAAGGGGGACAATATCCCAACCCTGGATGTCTGATATGTCAAGGCTGTAACTGTCGGGAACCACCCCGACATTCTTGACGAGGAACGCTACGGACACTATACTGTCGGCATAACCGCTTTGATCGCTTCCGGCGGTCACTTCTACTCCTTCGATGAAGTCATCACAGGTGACGGTAAGGGAGGTTGAATCCCAAGCTGATGAGTCAGTCTGGGATATGGCAGTCACGAATACTCTGTTTGTGGTGCCGATGGGAACATTCGGGATCGTGACAGTGAAAGACACAGAATCCAGTTGGTCAGAATCAAGCGCAACCTCGTAGGAAGAAGGGTCAATGTTCCAACCCAGCGAATCGACTGCGGTGATGCTGAAAGTGTCAGGGAGACCTCCGGTATTTATGACGTAGAATTCAACAGAGACATCCGTTGTCGCACGGCCACTCTGATCGGGGCCTGCAAATATATCCACATCTGGATCCTGGGGCAACGTCTCAATGAACCGCAAGAACATGTCAGCTCGATCGTGGAACTCAAGAAAAAGAACCATTAACTTGGAAACGACTACATGCTTGGGAGGACCGGATTGTACTCCTCTGGTCGGATCGAAGGCAGCTACCTTCATTATGCGGGGACTCACCGGGTATGCAGAGTTAATGACCGTGCCGGTGGCCGGGTCCCATTCCGCCGTGGGATCCTTGGCTATTAGAAGGTCCAACGCGTGAACCGTCGGACCCACCATATTACCGACCTCGAGGGCCAGCGAGTCGCCTATGCTTACTATGTAGGGCTCGCAGGTGTCGCCCACGATCCACATCTCGTAATCGGCTGCGCCAGGGTTCCACGGTTCTCCGGAATTGATTGGAGGAAATCTCACGGGATAGTACCATCCGGCCCGGAAATCATGATTGGACGACAGATACTGGAGAGTCATCTGGGCTCCGACGTCGTCAGGCATCTTGTAGCCCGTTATCTCTGGGTCGTAGAACTCAGCCGGATCCCAAACTCCATTGCCATTCCAATCTTCAGTCAGAGGTTCTCCCGGGTCCCAGACTCCGTTTCCATTCACGTCATCATACTCGTCATCGGGCGTCCAAATGCCATTACTATCCGCATCATCCCACCTGTCTGGAGGACAAAAGGGCTTCAGGCAGCTTGTCCCGTATACATCTGTCGAGGTCTCGCTTCGATCCCAAGTCAGTTCAAGTCTGTCTTGAATGGCGATTGAGTCGTCTGGCCCCTCCATGGTGCTGCCATGCGACCGAGTTAATGGAAAGAGGACAAATATAGCACAGAGAATGATAGCTACGTACCGCATGTGACCTCCTGGTTTCCGGACATAGAGAGAAGAGGGGCATCTCATCTTGCACAGCCCTTATCAGAAATTACCTTTGTATCTTTAATATATGCAGTTTTTTTGTAGGCGCAAGAAGATTTGGCTTGACCTTCGCACAATTTGGGAGATGGGTACAGACGGATAGGGACAGAGAGACCTTTTGTGGAGACCTCCCTTCGACCCTTCGACCCTTCGAGAAGCTCAGGGTGCCGAACACAAGCTCAAGGTGCTGAGCACAAGCTCAGCGCAAGTAAGGTCTCCGCTACATTTCGCCTTTTTTACCAAAGAAAACGTCCCGCCTTTCGGCGGGACGTCTCGATCGATCACTGACTCTTGTGGGACTCTCGTGAAGACTAAGCCTATCTTTTTTTCGCCATCTGCCTGCGTTTCCGGTTTGGCTCCGTCTTCCGCGCAGGTTTTGCCCTGAGTCTGGATGGAAGCTCGTCAACCACCTCGGTTTTAAGCTTCTCCTCCACGTAGGCTTTTACCTCCTCAGGGGAGTAGAGCCTGATTCCGAAGTCTCTCTCCAGCTTATCCTTAGCCTGCCTCCTTCCCTTCTTGGCACGCTTAAGCAAAAGGCTGATTTTATGTCTCTTCTTAGTATACTCAGACTTTCCACGCATGGAAAAACTCATCTTTTCCCCCACAGCCAACCCCCGATGGATTCTTTCATGTTATCTGACTCTCTCTGCAAAATGCTGTACCGCAAGAGTTTATGATTGAAGCTGCACGATAATCCCTCCGCCTAACATAGTATATACGCATAGATTTGCAGAAGTTTTTGTATCTGTTGTGGCAAATATCTCCAGCATCAGGGTGTCCGATCATCGTTCCCAGAAACCACTTGTACCACAAGGACTTATTTCGGGCGTGATTGAAACTCATGTGCGGATACGATGAACTCCCCCTGTCGAGCCCTCCCTGAGCGGGTCCACTCAAAAGGCGCTACGTCTGACCCTTTCGGTTTTTTTCGACCCGGGGAAATGGGGGTTCCCTATTTCGACTCTATCAGATACATCCTGCTGTCGTGAGGGGGCACCTCGATGATCAACCCTGCTCTGAGTTCGTCCGGGGAGGTCTTTATCACCTCTTCTCCCAGCAGATCTGTCAATCGCAGTCTTTTGCCCCTTAGTCCCAACTTGCGCGGGTCGAACCGGAGGATGAGCCTTCTCTGATCGTTCGCGTCGGCAGTTGAACTCTTCGGGCCGGAATTGATCAGACAGAGGATGGTGTTTTTCTCATCTCTTTTCAACACCAGGTCCACCTCCGGAGCGTCACAGTATACCGGACCCCACACCCCAGCCTGCTTAAGCACCTCCTCTAAGAAAGCCAGCTTGTAGTGATGGAGCTGAGCCGAGATGTCGAAGGAGAAGACGAAAACACGGCCCTTGCCCAGTTTCGAAACCACTCCTACAGTCCGGTCCTGCTGTCTTGCCAGAATCTGGGATTTCTTGGCGCCCCTTATATATCCGTAGAGAAAAGCCGCGAACTCCTGACTGGAGGTCCGGATTTTCGCCACACACGATTGAGCTCTGGTGCGCAGCTTCAGAGAACTAGCCAGAAGGTTACACTCTTTCATCTGCAGATCGAATTTGGGCAGGAGGCCGAACAGAATCAGGGTCTTCCCGGCTCTGGCTAAGTCTACCAGGCGTTTCTGAGTTTCCTGGTCCATGAATTCGGCACATGGTACCAAAAGCACCGGAAAATCTTTCAGGCTCTCCTCAAGCCATAAGTCTGGGATTCCGTGATCGACCTTCAGGTTAATTAAATCCTGACTTAACCCCTTGTGGGTCTTGGAAAGCAACAATGGCAGGCTGGCAAAGGGCGCGGGCGCTTTTCGAGTGGATCCCGGAGCCGTCACAGGATGGGCCGTGCCCGCATAGAGATGGTCAAGCCAAAGGTACGGGCGGTAATTTGCCAATCCGACTTGATAAAAGGGCTTCAGATTCTCCAGTTGGACCCTGGTCACCAAATCGTTGAACTTCTTGATCAGATCGAAGCTGGGCCGGATGGTCCCGTCGTTGGCCAAAGGCGCATCGTACCAGTGATCTCTCTCCACGAACATGTAGTGATTGAAGCCTTTTATCCCCGAGGCCAGGGCTGTGGTGAGAAGAAACTTGACGTCGCCGGACCGCACCGGAAAGTACTCCTGCGCATCCTCAGGCGAGTCTGCCCGGGAGCCCACGGAGAATTCCGAGGCCCAGGGGAAGTTACTGCATGTGGCAAAGTATCGCAGTTGACGAACCAGATCCACGTAATCATTCTGCCAGACAACATTTATTCCGCTGAAGAGTTCCTCAGACTCCGAGGCCTTCCAGTTGAAAGGCAGCGAGAAGTCCTTAGAGAGAAAAATCTCCGTGGAGAACAAAGGGGCGGCGTCGAAGGAGAGGTATAGCTCCTTGAGCTTCAGAATGTAGTCGGTGGAGATCTTTTCCTTGAAGGAGATCCAGTCAAAATATTTAACTAAGTTCTTGGGCTTCGATATCTTCAACTCAATCGGAGGCCTTAGGTCTTTGAAATCCCGGTGTTTCTCTCCGTAAAGCTGATTCAGTTTCTTGATATTCTCATACTTCTCCTGAAGATACTCGGGAAACAGCGAACCGGTCAGATGCTCGTTGTAATCTAAGTTAAATGGACTCAGGTTTTCGGGGAACTGGTCAGGCCGGAGAGAGGAAAGCCCGTTATCCAGTTTGACCAAAATGACCGGACCCTTTGGGTAAACGTAGCTCTTTATTAAATCCGTGAGCGCGCCCAAGTATCTTTTGACGTGATTCAGGAAGCGGGGATGAAGCGGCGAGAAGACAGATTGCTTTTCCCACTCTTCCTCACTCTGTCCTAAAGTCTTTAGCGATATTGCAACCGGCTCGCCGTTGGGGTCCCTGGCCAGCATCTCGGGGCTGTTGTGCAAAAAGTCCGGGTAGCCTCCGTTTTTCCAGTCGGAACTTATAAATGGGCCGGGATGGAGAATCACCTTGAGCCCGAATTCTCTGGCCAACTCCAGGAATACCACCAGGTCCTTGGTGTGGCCGGTTTCGCCGGTAAAATCGAAGTCGCCTATCCTGCCCTCGTGCAGATTCCACGGCACCCGGGTGGATAGGATTCGGAATCCTGCCTTTCTGATTCGCTCGAAACAGATGGACCAGTACCTCTTGTTTACCCGGAAATAGTGCATCTCTGCGGAGAAAAGATAATATTCTTCTTTACCCACGATCAGCTTGTTATTGGCAACCTTCAGCATATCTCTCCTTTTTCAGAGAGTGAGTAGTGCGGCTAAGGCACTGAGCCGCATTTGCTTGTCGAAATCAGCACGATGGTCCGTACCAAATCGACTCATCAAAACCGACGACAAATCATATCATGTTACATACGGAATGCCAATTTGTCAACAAAAAAGAGGTCAAAGTGCCGACATTTTTTGCACAGTCTCTTTTAGCCGTACCCTATTCTTAATTCTTTAG
>CBDUQU010000028.1:0-24866 GCA_965369445.1 uncultured bacterium
AGGGTCTTTCAATAGATTACATGGGGATCAAAGTTGACCAGAACGAATCCACGATCCTGCAGATAGCTGATGATCTCCCCGATATGGTCATAGATCAACTCAGGGAATTCGTGGAAGATCAGAATGGCCGGATAAGGGTGCAGTCTTGGGTCTTCTCTGGTGTTCCAGGACTTGAGAATCACCTCCGCCCTGGTTTGGATTTCCTCGACCGACGAGGCCTCCCAATCATCCAGGAGTTCGCCGGTGCAGATTTTGTAACCCAATCTCCTAACCTCTTTCTCAAATCTCTTGTCTTCCCTCAAAGCCCGGCTGCGAATGATCTTCTCCGGCTCCCTGCCCAGCGCCCTGCGAATTTCCTCCTCACACAAAACGATATCATCTCTGATCTCTTCGTCATTCAGCATCCTGTAGGTAAAATGTGCATGATAATGGGTATGGTTCAGCACCAGGTGCCCGTGCTGGTGGACAAACTGGGTCAGGTCACCAAATTTCTTTATCTTTACTCCGATGTGGAAGAACGCAGCCCTGACCCGTTGGCCGTTATGATAGAAGTTGTTCAGCGCTCTTACTATCTTGTCCGTTTTTCCGGCAGAGGCCCATCGTCGAAGGTCACCGCGAATTGAGTCTCTAAAACGGTCAGAAAGACCGAGTCACGGTAAGCCTCCTTTGACTTGACGGGGGTGAACTCCGCTAAGATTCTCACGTCGCTGGTGAGTTGGCTCGCCTTTATCCCCTCAACCTTAAACTCGCAGGAGAAGGGGAGTTTCACCTTCTTTGAAAACCGGGAGGAAATCAGTTCCACGTACTTGCCACCTTTTTTCTTTCTCCAAACCTTTGTGTTCTCCGGAAAGACGAGCCTCCATTTTCCTTTTCCAGCTCCGTCTATCAAGAGAGACCCATCCATCAGGTTCGGATCATCCCCGACTATCCGGTGACCTTTCTTTTCGTCCGGCTGATAATCTGTTAGGGGATTGCCATCTCTGTTTTTGTTTTTCTCATCATGATCCGCATTAACCCTGATAACTCCGCCACTATCTTCGCTCTGCTCTGACATTTCGTCCACTACCAGATCCACTGAGAATCTGGAGTTCTCACCGCCCGGGCTTTGATCTGCAGATCCTATACTGGCTCTTGAACAGAAAAGAGCAAAAGAGAGGCTCAGGAGGAATGCAAAGGGTAAGGCTGTCACTTTTTTCCTAAGAAGCGGAAGGATGTTCAATTTATTCAAGATAGAGTAACCATGACTGACGGATGGTGGTTAAAAGACAGGTCTCCTTGAGCTTAGCTTACGAACTCTCACCATCGGGGTAAGCATCGGCTAAAAGCTGGATAGGGTGTTTTACTCCTTGTCTCATTTTTCTTTGGAGGAATGTCTCTCCAAACCGCATCATGCACCCGGGACACCCACTGACCAGAAAGTCGGGGTCGATCTTTTCCATATTTCCCAGTTTATGTTCCATTATGCCCTTGGAGATGGGATAATACTTCAGATTAAACGACCCTCCCCCGCCGCAGCATCTGTCCGAATCTGCCATCTCGATAAACTTAACTCCGGGTAGTTGTTCCAAGATCTTTCTGGGTTCATCCTTGATGCCCTGCCCCCGGTTCAAATGGCAGGGATCGTGATAGGTGATGACAATCTTTTTCTCCGGCGGTTTGAAATCTTTTTTCATGTCTATGACGTTGACTAAAAATTCCGAGATGTCATAAGTCGGAATATCGAAGTCGACTCCCAGAAGCTCCTTGTATTCCTTCTTTAGGGTTAATCCGCCCGAAGCACAATTGACCACAATGCAGTCCACCTTCGCATCTTTGAAGACTTTCAGGTTTCTCTTGGCATGTTTGATTCCGGTCTTGAAATCGCCCGAATTATAGATAGATGTGCCACAGCATATCTGTCCCTTGGGGATTACCACCTCGATGTCATTATGAGTCAACACCTTTATCAAAGCTTCACCCACCTCGGGATAGACCATATTGGTACCGCATCCGTAGAAATAGCCCACCCTCATCTTTGGATTTTTTACGCTCACCACCTCGGGGAATCTTTTTCTCAAAGGCTTTTTTGCAATCCGGGGATAGATTCGCTCCTTCCAGCCGTCCGGGAAGGGCAAAAACAGAGTTAAGGGATTCTTAGCCGGCAGAATCTTATTGGCTATCCTTCCGGCAAAGGTGGCCCATCTTGCCACCGGCGGAAGAAGCCTCCCTCTCTTCATCATATGTCGGAAGATCACTCTTTCCAGAAAAGTGAACTTACCCGCCTCCACTAAGTCTGCCCTGGCGCACAGGATCAGATCGTCCGCTTTCACCCCGCTGGGACACGCCTCCACGCAGGATTTGCAGTTCAAACAGATATTTATCTTCTTGCGAAAAACCTCACTCAACTCCAGTTCACCTTTGTTTACCGCCTCAATCAAAGCCATTCTACCCCGGGGTGCAACCGGCTCATATCTTGTCTCTGCGTATATCGGACACACGGAAAGGCAGGTTCCGCATTTCAGGCACTTGAGAAGCTCGTCTTCCCTTGAGGCTATGTGTTTATGGTCTTTTGTCATATCTGCGCTTCCTTTCATCTATCATAATACGGCTTGTTTGAATATAATCGTAGAACCGCAATTGTCAAGTTGACAACGAAAGCGGGGCATTACGCCGCCTTACGGCCCACAGGTGTTATCCGCCGAGGCTGAGGGCTCCGACCACGGCCGACATTTTGCCACCTACAATCCACCCGGGTAGGCCGGGTATCCTGCCCAGCGCAGAGCCGAGGCTGCGAGGTAGAGGTTGTCCCGCTTTTTCTCTCTGGTAGGCCGGGCATCCTGCCCGGCCTTGACTTCATTCACTCCCTTGGGTTAGACAGAAGAAACCCCACCTGCCGCCAGCCGTTCTCGTCCAACTTCCTGACTCTGCAGCTACGTATATTTGACTGTGCCTCGCGAGTGGATATTTACTTTTAGCTTGATTTTGGGGAGAGATTTGTTAAGTTGTTTGCTTGCGAAAGCGGACGTGGTGAAATTGGTATACACGACAGCCTTAGGAGCTGTTGGTCGAAAGACCGTGGGAGTTCGAGTCTCCCCGTCCGCAGTTGACAAACGACAGTTTACAGTTGGCAGTTGGCAGTCGGCGGAAAGGTGCCGACAAGAATGTAGAGAGGGCCGACCGCATACTGACAGTTGAAGACTGCAAACTGCTGACTGATAACTGAGGACTGAAAAAGGAGTCCAGACTTGAGTTCATCGGAAAAGGAAGAAAAGAAACTGACCGTCGACGTACGCGAGGGAAAGGCCTGGAAGAGGACCTTGGAGATCGAAGTGCCCAAGGAGACGGTGGATGAAGAATTCGAAGCCGCCTACCGGAAATACCAAAGTCAAGCCAAGATTCCCGGCTTCCGCAAGGGTAAGGCGCCGATGAATCTGGTGAAGCTTCGTTATGGGGAGGCGATCCAGAAGGAGGTTTTGGAGACGCTGGTGCCCAGGGCATACGAGGATGCGTTGAAGGAGACCGACCTCTCTCCCATAAGCCTGCCGGAGGTGAAGGAGATTCAGTTCAAAGAAGGGACGTTGCTGAAATTCCAGGCTGAGATCGAAGTCAAGCCGGAGGTCGACGTGAAAGACTACAAAGGCCTGGAGGTGGTGAAAAGGGTCAAAGAGATAACGGACAACGACCTCGAACAATCTTTGAAGTATCTGCGGGAAGACTTAGCCCAGCTTCAACCTGTTCAGAGGCAGGCTAAGTATTACGATCACCTGATCGTGGATCTCACCAAAGATCAAGATGGAAAAAAGGAAAATGTGAAAAATCATGAGCTCGCCCTGGACCCCCACAACATGATCAAGGAATTTCAGGATGCGCTGCTTAAGGCAAAAGCCGGCGAGAAGAGGGAGTTTGAGGTAAGCTATCCCGGCGACTTTCACAACAAGAAGCTGGCAGGAAAGAAGGTGGGATACAGGATCACCATCAAGGAGATAAAAGAAAAGATCCTGCCCGAGGCAAACGACGATTTCGCCAAGACCGTGGGGAAATTCAAAACCTTAGACGAGCTCAAGAACAAGATAAGAGAGGGCCTGCTCAAAAAATCCCGGCGGGATGCAGAGGTGGAGGTGAAGAATGAGCTGGTAGACCAGGTGATAAAGAGCAATCCCTTCGAGGTCCCTGATACTCTTTTTGACTACTATATGGAATCCTTGATAAAAGATCTAAAAGGAAAATACAAAAAGGTGGACGAGAAGAAAGTCAGGGAAGACTACAAAAACGTCGCCTCTGGTCACATAAAGTGGGATTTCCTGTTCCACCAGATCGTCGAGAAGGAGAAGATTCAGGTGACCAAAGAAGACATGGATGCCTGGGTGGAGAATTTTGCCCGGGACTATAAGATGAAGACCGAGGACGCCAAAAAGCTGGTTGAAAATCCCTCCCAGATCAAAAAAATCAGAGAGGACATTCTGGAGAAGAAAGTTCTGGATTTCTTGCGAAAGAGTGCGAAAATAAAAGAGGAGACCATTCCTGCTCAAGTGATAGTAAAAGAGGATTCAAAAGGGCAAACCAGCTAACCGCCCACAGCGTACGTCCCTGTTGCAGATAAACCAAACGAGAAAGGATCGAATATGCCCTTAGTTCCCTATGTGATAGAACAAACCGGAAGGGGAGAGAGAGCTTACGACATCTTCTCCCGCCTTTTAAAAGACCGGATAGTCTTCATCGGTTCGCCGATTGAGGACGTTGTGGCCAATCTGGTGATAGCCCAGCTTCTGTTTCTGGAAGCGGACGATCCGGAGAAGGACATAAACCTGTACATAAACTCACCCGGGGGGATGGTTCCGTCGGGATTGGCTATTTACGATACCATGCAGTTCGTTAAACCGGATGTGGCCACCACCTGCGTGGGGCAGGCGGCCAGCATGTCGGCTCTGCTCCTGTGTGCCGGAGCAAAAGGAAAAAGAGGGGCCTTACCTCACTCCCGGATCATGATCCACCAGCCCTGGGGAGGAGTGCAGGGACAGGTCTCCGACATCGAGATTCACACCAAGGAGCTGCTGCTGGTAAAGAAAAAGATGACTGAGCTTCTGTCCAGGCACACCGGGCAGCCAATTGAGAAAATCGAAAAAGACACCGATCGAAACTACTTCATGTCGGCGGCGGAGGCCAAAACCTACGGGCTGATAGACGAGGTCTTCGGAAAGAAGCCGAAGTGAACTTTCCATTGATGAAAGGAAATAGATTTGCCGCGTAAAGGAGAAAGTCGAGAAAAAAGCTCATCCCCTCAAACGTGTTCCTTCTGTGGGAGAGAGCTCCACCACAAGGGTAAGTTCTTCTCCGGGCCGGAAGCCTTAATCTGCGATCAGTGCGTCACCGTTTGTAAGGACATTCTGGACAGGGATCTGAACAAAACCAAAAAAGAGGTGGCCTTTAAGCTTCCCAAGCCCAGGAAGATCAAGGAATCATTGGATCTGTACGTGATCGGGCAGGAGGGGGCCAAGAAGTCGATCTCGGTGGCGGTGTATAACCATTATAAGAGAGTATTGTTCCCCCAGATCGAGGACGACGTTGAGCTGGAGAAAAGCAACATCCTTCTTTTGGGACCCACCGGCACTGGCAAAACCCTTTTGGCTCAAACCTTAGCCAGAATGCTTCACGTCCCCTTCTCTATCGCGGATGCCACTGCCTTAACCGAGGCAGGCTACGTGGGCGAGGACGTGGAGAACATTCTGGTGCGGCTGCTCCAGGCGGCTGACTACAACGTTGCCAGGGCGGAAAAGGGAATAATCTACATCGACGAGATAGACAAGATAGCCCGCAGGGAGGCAAATCCTTCCATCACCCGGGACGTCTCCGGCGAGGGAGTCCAACAGGCGCTGCTGAAGATACTTGAGGGGACAGTGGCCAACGCGCCGCCCAAAGGTGGAAGAAAACATCCGGAGCAGGATTTCATCCAGATCAATACCAAGAACATACTCTTCATATGCGGAGGGGGATTCGACGGGTTGGAAAGAATCGTCGAATCCAGGATCACGCACAAGGTCATGGGCTTCGGGGCAAAAATCGCCACCAAAGGAAAAAAGAAGATCGGAGAGATATTAAGCTTGGTCGAAGGAGACGATCTGATCAAATATGGATTGATCCCTGAGTTGGTGGGAAGACTTCCCGTGACGTGTGCCTTGGACGAGCTGGACTCAAACGCGCTCATGGAGATACTGACCAAACCGAAGAATGCGTTGATCAAACAATATCAGAAGCTCTTCGGGATGGAAGGAGTGAAACTCAATTTCTCCAAAGAGGCATTGAAAGCGGTAGTCAAGGTGGCGAAGAAAAGGGGAACCGGCGCCCGGGCCTTAAGATCGGTGATGGAGGAAGCCATGCTGAACATCATGTACGAGATCCCGTCACGAAAGGACGTGGAGGAATGCATCATAACCGAAGAGACCATTCTCTCCAAGTCCCCACCTACCTATCGGAACAAGGAAGAGAAAGCGGCGTAGCCGGCACGTTAGGACTCTGCCATCATCTTAACCATTGGATCCGGACGCGAAACCTGCGAGTAGAATAAGAAGATTTCTTGAAACTCAGAGGACCCTTAAGCCTTAACGTACGTTTTCAGAGGGCGCAGATTGGCCCGCCTGAAGGTCTGAGTTCTCGAAGCGCCCTTGAGACCCTCAAGTCAACAAAAACCTAAGGTCTTGCCCATACATTCTTAAGAGAAAAAAGGGCCTAAAGCTTATTATGCCTTTCAGAATCAAAAGCGCCACCTACTTAAAGAGTGTGGTCGATTTGAAAAACCTTCCCCGGGACCGGTTGCCGGAGGTGGCTTTCGCCGGCCGCTCCAACGTGGGAAAGTCGTCTGCGCTGAACAAGTTGGTCAACCTGAAGAAGCTAGCCAAGATTAGTTCCACTCCGGGCAAGACCAGAATGATAAATTTCTTCTTGGTAAACAAGAATCTCTACTTCGTGGATCTGCCCGGATACGGTTACGCCAGAGCCCCTAAGTCGATGCAGAAAAGCTGGGGAAAGCTGGTGGAGGATTATCTGAAAGAGAGGGAGAATCTCAAAGGCACAGTTCTGCTGGTCGATTCCAGGCGGGGGCCAATGGAGCCGGACTTACAGCTCTTGGAATGGCTCGATTACTACGGACTGAGTAAGCTGATCGTTTTGACCAAGAAAGACAAGCTCTCTCGATCTGCAGTTTTGGAGAACGCCAGAAAGACATGTGAGGTCTTGAAGCTCGACTCAGGCTCGCTGGTCTTATTCTCGGCCAAGACCGGCGAAGGAAAAGATAAGATACTCAATTGGATTCAACAGGTGATATCAGAATAGAAGCGCAGGCTACCATCCTAAGGTAGCCACCCTGCCTTGGTGGGGCGTAAGTACATTGGGAGGAAGAGATGTCAAATCGCGCGGTTGTTGGAACACAGTGGGGCGACGAGGGAAAGGGAAAGATAGTCGACATCCTGACCGAGGAAGCGGACATAGTTGCCAGATACTCCGGGGGAGCAAATGCAGGTCATACCGTGGTCATAGGCAACCAAAAGTTCATATTGCATCTGGTTCCCACCGGAATTTTGCACAAGAAAAAGACCTGTGTGATCGGGAACGGGACGGTCATCGACTTGGAGCATCTTTTCTCCGAGTTGGAGGAATTGAAGAAAAGAAAGATAACGTTTCAAAAGCGGCTTCTGATAAGCCATAATGCTCATCTGGTCATGCCCTACCACAAAGTGATCGAAAGACTGGAGGAGGAGGCCAGAGGAAAGCACAAGATCGGCACGACGGGAAGAGGAATCGGCCCGGCTTACCGGGATAAGGCAGCCCGGCAGGGAATAAGAGCTGTCGATCTTCTGTATCCCCGGATATTCAAACAGAGGGTGGAGTTGAATTTGAAGATCAAGCAGGGACTTCTGGGGCTTTTGGCTGAGCATGAGCTGATATTCCTCAAGAATAAGTGTATGGACGTTCTGAAACTGGCAAGGAAGGTTAAGCCGCTTCTGGCTGATGTGGGCCAGTATTTGGATGCGTCCGCAAAAAAGTGCAAGAGTATACTTTTCGAGGGCGCACAAGGGACCTTCTTAGACGTTGATTTCGGCACCTATCCTTACTGCACCTCCTCCAACGCAACGGTGGGCGGAATTTGCACCGGCCTGGGTATAGGCCCGGCGCTGATCGGCGATGTGATCGGGGTCGTTAAGGCGTACACCACCAGAGTAGGGGATGGTCCCTTTCCTGCTGAGGAGAAAACCGGACTTGGAGACGTGCTCAGGGAGAAGGGAAACGAGTTTGGCGCCACCACCGGCAGGCCCAGAAGATGCGGCTGGTTGGATCTGTTGATGCTGAAGTACTCATTCAGGATAAACGGCGTATCCCAGATCGCCCTGACCAAGCTGGACGTATTGGATGGTATCGATAAGATCAAAGTCTGTGTAGGATACCGTTACAGGGGCAAGACTCTGACTGAATTTATCCCGGACCTGCACATCTTGGAAAACTGCAAGCCGGTTTACAAGGAGATTCCGGGCTGGCAGAAAATCACCAAGGGCACAACCAGCTTCAAGAAACTGCCGGATAAGGCAAAACGCTATTTGGATTTCATTAGCAAACAACTGAAAACTCCTATCTTTATGATATCCACCGGCGACAAGCGCAGTCAAACCATTCGACTGTAGAAAACGCGCCTCGATATTGACGACAGACGTGTAGGGGTGGAGCTTCAACTCCACCCTTTCGTTTTTCGCATAAGTTTTCCGATGCTTCGGGAATAATCGCCAGATCCCGCCCAAGGCGGGGGAATTCCCCAAGTTCGTTGGCATCGGCATTTCCCAAAACCAAGCGTCAGCGAAAGCAGACCAGGCGCCGACGGTTTCTCTTCAGCTTTCTTGTCATTCACGTATGAATTAACCCGATTCAACCGCGTCGTTCCGAGCCTGAGGCTACCCTGAGTGCTTTCTCCCCGGGGGAGAAGCGAACGTCAGCCATCTTGGGGGACCATTACCGCTTGAGATCCAGTGACGAAGAACCCTTCCGGATGCCCCCCCCGGCTTCGCAAAGATTCAGACGAACTGGATGAAAAAAACTAAAAAAAGGCTTGACATGTACAGAAAATTATGATAGTTTGCATTCGGGATCTTACCGTCCACCTGAGCAGGGAGCCAATAGGCTGGAAGCGGTAGTACCCGCCCACACGCCGAGACATGGTTGACTAGGTAAATCACATTCAACCAAAGCCAAAAGGAGGATATGGATGAACGCGGAGCAATCAAAAAGGGATGTCTTGGTCCAGCGGATTACGGTCGATGAGAAGTTGGCTGATGACCTGATCCGCTTGATGATTTGCCCACTGGCTGAAGGGGTTAAAAAGGACTTTGACGACGAAGATAAGTATTGGGAAGAGGAAGAATACGAGTGCCTGGTGCGCCCGGGTGATTATTTTCAGAAGATGAGTATTCCAAAGTCCAGGGAGAACGAGTGGCCCTGGGCAGATTTAGAGGAGGGCCGGGTTTTCATGTCTGGTCAGTTTAAGGTTGTAGGAGACGCCGGGGAGCCGGAGAAATTCACCGTTAGTCCGGGGCAACATGAGTTCCTGAGTATCGACAAACTGGCCAAAAAGGAAATCAAGCGACTATATTTTGACGCGCTCAAAGGTAAGAGGAGGAAATAAAATGACGCAACCGATCCAACCAAAAGATCTGGTCATACACGTGCTGAACGTTGGCTTCGGAGACAATATCGTGATTGAGTTCCCGGTGGACGAGACCGGGAAGCGAGAATACGGAGTGGTCGACTGCTGTGATGGGGAGAAGACCGAAAAATACCTGGACAAGCTCACTAAGGATGCTCCCCAAAAGCCAAATTTGGCCTTTGTATGCGCTACTCATCCTCACGGGGATCATATCAGGGGTATCAGACGCTTACTTACCCATCCGGATTACCAGCCCCTGGAGTTCTGGGACAGCGGTTTTCGCCACAAGAGCAAGACCTACCGGAAGATCCTGGAAGCTCTGGTAGATAAAGGGATCCGGATGGTGCGGGTTTCCTCGGGGATGGAGTGGTACTTCGGTCGTGTTCGCATTACTGCGCTGTCGCCCTCGGTGGCGCTTCGCAACCGCTACGCCTCGTATGGCGTGGACATGAACAACGCCTCCATCGTGCTGAGGTTGGAGCACCACAGGGACGATGTGCTGCTAATACGCTCAGAGGAGTACAAGGGAAAGGTCAGTCTCGAAGCTGAGCGAAAAGCAGGCCGCTCGGTCGTGATTTTGGCCGGCGATGCAGAATTCGATAGCTGGGCTCACGTAACTCAAGAGTATCCGAAGAGGGAAAGAGCCAGTGAACATGATCCTCTGGTGAAGAAAATGGTCAACTATCTCTCCTGCTCGGTGATAAAGGTCTCCCATCATGGCAGCATGCACAGCGCACCACTGGACGTCTACGAGAAGATGAAGCCGGAGGTGGCAATCATATCCACCAAGCAGAAAGAGAGCACGAAGGAGTTTGCCACGGGCGAAGTCACTCGAGGAATGTTCCCACACGAATCGGCGACCATAGCGCTGGAAGAGAGCGAAGCCAAAATCCTGACAACCGACGGCAGCTACGAGTCGCAGTTGGTGAACGGTGAAGAGAGGGATCAATCCATGGCTCATCCGGGCACCATTGTGGTCGTTGTACCTCCAGGAGGTACGCCGCGTTATACGAAATTACACGATGCGGCGGGCGACCCGCCTGACGTGCCAAATCCGCCGGATGAGGTGTGAGCCTTTGGGGCAACGAATGAAGCAGGCAGGGGCGAAGATGACAATAACGGAAGAGCAGCACGGTTGAAATGGACGTGAACAGCATCTGAGGCCAACGGACTGAAATCGGTTCTGACCAGACGAAAGACTTCTCCCGCGTGCGGAGCGGGACGCCCGATGCCGGGCATGAGGAGACAAAGTCGTAAGGGTGGAGCTTCAACTCCACCCTTGTTTTTCTATCCGAAATTTTTCTTTCGTTTTGCTGAAATGCCTTTTATATTCTCTGCGTAGAAAGATTGAAACCTGCGCCCATAGCTCAACTGGATAGAGCATCTGCCTACGGAGCAGAGGGTTGGGGGTTCGAATCCCTCTGGGCGTAGTTTTTTATGTCAGACCTCTCCCCCTTTGGTCCCCCTCTCCATTTCATGGAGAGGGGTTCACACTGAAGGGATTCACCCTGAAGGGGATACAGGGGGTGAGGTTAATTCACTTAGCTTGAAGTCAACGATACCATGAACCCAGCCGACATCGATCTATCCAAATACCGCAGCGAGTTTCCTTTCACCGACAAGATCACATTTTTCGCCCACGCCAGCTTTGGGCCGCTGCCACAGAGAAGCTGGGAAGCCACAAAGGAATATTATGACTGCCTGAGACTCGAAAAGATAAAAGACATGGATAAAGTGGCCTTCGCGAAACTGGATGAAATCAGAGTCTTGGCAGCGGGCATGATCAAAGCCAGGCCGGACGAGATCGCCTTTGCCACCAACACGTCGTACGGACTGAATGTGGCCGCCTGGGGATTGGATTTGAAGCCGGGTGACAAGGTCCTCCTCTCCGACGTGGAGTTTCCCGGCAATACTTATCCCTGGACCAATCTCAGGCAGAAAGACGTGAAGGTCGAATTCGTCCCCAGCAGGAACAAGTGCTTCGATATAGATAATCTCCTCAAGGCCATTGACGCAAAGACCAAGGTTTTGGCCATCAGCTTCGTGCAGTTCTTCAACGGGTTCAAGCTCGATCTCAAGACTATCGGAAAAATCTGCGAGGAGAAGGACGTCTTCTTCGTGGTGGACGGTATTCAGGGAATAGGCAATCTCGAGATCGACGTTAAAGATTGCAAAATCGATCTCATGGCAAACGGAGGACAGAAGTGGCTCCTCTCATCACCGGGCACAGGTTTCATCTATGTCTCTTCTGAGGCCAAGAGAGAGATCAACCCCTCCTTTTTCGGCTGGCTGGGAGTCGATTGGGAACTGGATTTCTCCGATCTTTTCAAATTCGACCTTGAGCCCTTCCCTTCAGCCAGAAAGTTTGAGATTGGAACGTACCCTTATTCTCAAATCTGGACCATGCACTCCTCCCTGAAGTTGCTCTCCGAGGTGGGCATAAGGAACATCCAGAGCCACAACCAGGCTCTGCTCGATCTGCTGATCGAACAACTGAAAAAGAAGGACTATCACCTAACAAGCCCGCTGGAGCCTGATCATCGCTCCTGCATTCTTTCCTTTTCCGGAAAAGACACGGAGGGCTTGTTTAAGAAGCTGCGAAAGCACAGTATCATAACCAGCTTGCGGGAAGGCAGCATACGCGTAGCGCCTCACTTTTACAATACCGCAGACGAGATGGAAAGACTGATTCGACTTCTGTAGTGAAAATCATTCCCGGAACAACGAAATCGGCCTCAACGTAAATAAACGTAAGAACTGCCCAAAGGAGGAACACGTGTCGGCGCATCTTTTTCATACAAGATTGAGAGCGGCACTGGTTGTTTTAATCATAGGTGTCGGCTTATCCTTCGCCTTACCGCCGTATGCACAGGACTTCACCGTCGACGAGGGTAAACGGTTGGTTGAGGAGGAGGAGTTTGAGCAAGCCAGAGACGTCCTGCTGAGGGTGATAGAAAACGAGCCCGAAGATGCCGAGGCGAACTTCCTTCTGTGCAAGGTCTTTGTGATCCTAAATGATCATGACAATGCCCTCAAGTACGGGAAGAAGGCCTTGGAGCTGGCTGACTCGGTTTCGGATTATCATCTCTGGCTGGGTCATGCACATGGAATGCAGGCGCAGAAGGGGAGTAAATTCAAGGCCATTTTTCGGGCGAACAGGGCCAGAAAAGAGTTCGAGAAGGCGGTTTCACTTGATTCCTTCAACATAGATGCCCGCCTCCAGTTGGCGCAATACCTGTTGATGGCTCCCGGGGTCGCCGGCGGAAGCAAGAGTAAAGCCAAGGAACAGGCGGAGATCATTGAGCAGATAGATTCACTTTTCGGCGCCATCGCCTGGTCGACTTATTGGGAGAGACAAAACGATACGGTTAAGGCGGAGGATTATCTGAAGTCAGCGGTTAGATTGGACACGACATCGGATCACACTGCCACATACCTCCTGGGATTTTTTCTGCAGAGACAGAATAGATATCACGATGCGGCGGAGGTTTTTGACAAGGCCTTCCGGAACTATCCGAACCAGATGGGTCTTCTCTACCAGGTGGGACGGAGCTACGTTTTTGCGGAAGACAGCCTGGACAAAGCAGAGAGGTGCTTCAAGCAATATCTTCAGACCGAACCTAAGAAGTTTGCTCCCCAATGGGCGGATGCCCACTGGAGATTGGGGATGGTCTATGATTTGAAGGGGGAAACGGATTTAGCCATCGTCGAAATGGAGGAAGCGGTACGCCTTGATCCGGAAAACAAGGATTTCGAAAAGTGGCTAAAAATAGTGAAGAAAAAGAAAAAATGAGGTGCTGGTCTGTACCCTGAGACGATGGGGCGGGCATGGATGCCCGCCCTATTTTTGTCGCTCACTCTGTCCCCTCTGGCCTCAGCCATTACTGTCGCTGCGGGGTGCCCTTACCCGGCAACACAAACACTGGTCGGGGCGTGGCCAACTCGAACCAACGGCACCAGTTTACCCCGCCACAACTCAGGAAATCCGTTTCATCCGTTTGATCCGTTGATTGCTCATTTATCGCAGCAACACCATTTTCTTAGTCTGCGAGAATTCGGAAGTCTTTATCCGGTACAAATAGATTCCGCTGGAGACCTCTTTGCCCTTTTCATCCTTGCCATCCCACAACACGCGATGCCGACCAGCATTCTGATATTCCTCAAGCAAGGTTCGGACCTTTTGACCTAAGATGTTATAGACGACGATCTCGACGCTGCTACCCTTAGGGAGACTATATTCTATGATCGTCTCCGGGTTGAAGGGATTGGGATAATTCTGTTTCAAGGAGAAAGAGCCAGGGCTGCCTTCTTCATCTTCACCATCTTCGAATCCTGTGGGGTACATGCCTAGATCAGCCAGGGCTTGGTGCAGAAGCTCGGTTGCCTGATCCTCCTGGATGAAATAAAGCGGGAAACAGAAGAAGATTACCTGGTGATCCGGTCCCAAATGCCTGATGGCTACCGGCATACCCTCATAGCTGGAAGTATCCGGATATGCCGAGTGGTAAGAGTACACCACTTCCCTCCAGTCCCGCGGTATCACGTAGGGGATACCGGGCAGTTTTCCATCTAACTGATAAGAAACCGGATCCATACTCCTGTTCACCCTGGCGGTATCGACGTCTAAATCCGGATACTCCCAAACTCAGACCTAGCTCCCACAAATTGCCAACCTCTATCGTGTGTAGGAGGGGATGGATTCGAGCAAACCTCCTTAACGCGAAGATAGTTGTACTCGAACTCAAAGCGCGGCCAGTTTGTACTCAGGTCAAGGCATTCCCAGGACAGAATGCCAAGATCACGAAAGAGCGCGTACCTCCCCTCAATGATCAACTTTCCTCCTGACCTAAGATAATCCCTCAGGACGGCCTGGGAATTCTCGTCCAAAAGATAGCAGAGTTGCCATAGGTCTTCCAGGTGGGCGATACAAACTGGGTATGGACTTAATTCAAGTAGCGACAGCCTGCTCTCCAGAGGCGGACAGCTGTCGTGGTGAATCGCAGTGTATTCGTAGGACTCAAGGGCCCGATTATAGAAGGCATCCACGCTGTCGCCGTACTGGAAGTCCCAGCGGACGTGCTGAGCATCCGTCAAGTCTAACACGGCAATGCCCTGATCGAACTCCATAGGCAGAGCCCAGACAGTATCAGAAGAAAAGCTCTCCAATTGAGTGGAGTCGATCGCCGTGATCCGGTAGTAGTATATGGTTCCGTTGACCACGCTCAGGTCCCAAAAAACGCTTTGCCATCCGACTGAGTCAACCAGCACATAGGTGCTGCAATCTTCTGTTCGGTAGATCTTGTAGCCGACCACGTCATCCTCAGGATTCTGCTCCCAGGACAGGGTGACTAAATCCTTCTCACTCTCTGTAGCAAGGCCGGTGGGCATTGTAGGTCTGCCCACAGTAACCTCCAAATCCGACGATAAGGCGCCTTGTGCATGGGAGGTATCCACGCTGGCAACGGCGTAGTAAACAACTTCAGTAGCGTGGAGACCTGAATCCTGGAAGACCGTATCGGTTATCACCGAAGCATTCAGCGGAGGCTCGTTATACTCTCCCGGAACTGTGGAGCGATAGAGGTTATAGCCGAGTAAAGTGTGATACTTCCTTGGAGACCAGGTGAGCACAACAGTTGAGTCAGTGGTGCTGAGGACCCGCACGTTTTTAGGAGAACCAGGAGGAGGCAGGGTATACCCGCTCTGGTAGACTGCCAGTGCGGTCTGCGAATTCTCCACAAGTTTGGAGAAATTCAGGTTGGAGTAGAACCGATCTGGATCGGTCATATATGGATCCTGGGCCAGATTAGTAGGATCCACGTGAAAACTGTCTCCCGCCACCCAGGCCACGGCGAAATGAAGACTGTCTCCCGGAAGAAGCGTCTCAAAGGGTCCAAACGATAAGACAAAGCGTGTGTCCCAACCGTTGGCAAAGTCCGTGCACGACTGATCATTTGGCGGAAGCCAGCCGTCAGCAGTCTGATCCACACATGACAATATCTGATCATAATCGATCTCTCGGTTGGACATCAGGAAATACTTGGCGCAGTCGCCGCCGGGCGTACCCAGAACGTGGTTGGGAAAGAGACTATCTCCCGCGGTGTTGCAGTCCTCCTCCGCCCATATGCCTTGATTTTCTTGCTTCCAGGGTCCCCAGTCACGAGGAAGCCCCCCACTCGAGGGGAACCACCAGTTACTCGACAGCTGTACTCCTTGAGTCGAAGCGTCCAAAAGCCTCATCCCCACCATTGCAGTGGGGCTTTTGCCAACAATGAATTCCGTCGCCGTCATTCCGCCATCTTCGGAGCCGTGCCCGTCGTTATCCGCTGCCCAGGCAATATTCACGGTGTCTCCTTCATAGACCCGTAGGAATCCGGCTATGTCATCGAGAAACCCGTATGGGCCGTATGGCTGCTCGTCAATGTGCATTATGTCTGCGTCCATGTAGAATCCTACATATGGCTCGTATAATGCGTCGCCTCCGATGTTCTTGATGGTGTAATCCAAGACGATGAATTCATCGTATCCTGGCGTCTCCCAGCAGTAGCTGCGCTGTATGATCTTCACGCCCAGAGGACGACGTTTGTCCTGCGGAGGCCAGGGCCAATACGGAACAAAGGTATCAGCATACACGGCGGTAAATTCCTGGTCGCTCCACCACTCGTTCTCCTCGATCGAACCGGTCACCCCGGAATCCGGGTACAGCTCGTAAATCCACTCCCAACCATCAAGCCCTACAGATACATATGGAGTGTCGTTAACCACTGCCCCAATCCATATGCCTCCCTGAAACAGATACTCCAGGTCGGACCCTCCCGGAAAGGGGGAAGACGGAAGGGGCAGGCCTGTTTCAGGATCGTTCAGATTTCTCAATTGGCTCCCCAAAAATCCCCAATTAGAGATGCAGAGCCACAGCTTGCCCGCGGTATGTACCCGGAATTGTGTATTGGGAAGAACATCCGTGGCGGCATTCTCTTGACTGAGTGTTTGGGGAAGTTCGGTTCTTGAGAAAGATTTCTGAATTCCGACGCCCAGCAGGACGAAGGAAGCAAAGAACAGAATAAGGACTTTTTTCATACCTGCCTCCGCTAACATAGATTGATCTCTTCTGCGAGGCAGTCTTAAAAGGGAAATTGGGCCTCTCTCAAGTCAATACGTAATCAACTTACATTATTGTTAATTCAAAATCGAGGTGGTTCGGGGTGAGGGCACTCAGAACAGCACGATCGTAAAGTCAATGCGAGGAGTTCCCCGTGCGGCGGACGACGAAGTCCCGCAGAATGCGGGACTTCGCTCCGCTCGCAGTGACGGCCCCTTGTTGCGCCGGTGCCCTTGGAGTCCGGGTTCGGGCGGCACCCCGAAGCAACGGGAGGAATTCCCTGCGCCAGAAATCAGATTATCCGTTCAATCCGTTAAATCCGTTGACAGCCGTTTTTGCGCGGTACCCTGATATGTTTGCTCTACTCACACACAAAACTTCTTGCCATCAAATGGAACATTTGGTATAATCCGAACGTCATGAAACTAATGCACCAAGATACGAACTCCGATAGAACATGAGAATTCCAAAAGAGAGGGAGGGAACATGACCTACGAGATCAAAAAGATCGACGTCTGGTCCGTGGTGAAGATCGCGTTCATCCTTTCCGGGATCTTCGGTTTGCTGGCGGGACTCCTCTACGCCGTTTTGCTCACCCTGGTGGGCGGAATCCTAAGCCAGTTGGGCGGCGAGTTCGAAGCCATGCAGAGCCTGACCGGAGCAGTGAGCATCTTCATGGCCTTCTTCCTGGCGCTCTTTTATGCTGTGATAGGTGCCGTGGGAGCGGCCATCTGCACCTTGATTTACAATCTCCTGGCAAGAGGACTGGGAGGCGTCAAATTCTACCTGGAGCAGGAAAAAGCTAAGGTAGTCATACAGCCTGCACGGCAGTCCGGAACAGAACCGGAGGGGACGTTGGGGAATCAGTGATATGAGTGAGATAAGAGTACGGATGGCTCCCAGCCCGTCCGGCTTCCTGCATGTGGGCACTGCCCGCACCACCATCTACAACTGGCTCTTTGCCCGACACCATAAGGGAAAATTCATCTTAAGGATCGAGGATACCGATCCGTCGCGCTCCAGCCGGGAGATGGTGGGTGCTATTCTGGAGAGCTTGAGATGGCTGGGCCTGGATTGGGATGAGGGACCGTATTATCAGTCTCAGAGAACGGAGCTTTATCAGAAGTACGCGCACCAACTCCTGGAAAGCGACAAGGGATACTTTTGCTTCTGTACTCCTCAGGAGTTGGAGGAAAAAAGAAAGCAAGCTGTCGCTCTGAAGGCCGATTGGAAATATGACAGAACCTGCCTGAAACTTTTGGATGCCGAAAAGGAGGAAAGAATCAAGAAAGGGGTGCCCAGGGCCATCAGGCTTCTGGTGCCAGAGGGGGAAACCACCTTTTCCGATCTCGTGTATGGCGAACCGAAGAAAGAGAATAAGGAGTTGGACGACTTAATCATCCTCAGATCGGATGGAACCCCAACCTATAATTTCGCCTGCGTGGTGGACGATGTGGACATGAGGATAACCCACGTGATCAGGGGAAACGACCACATTGCCAACACCTTTAAGCAGGTCTTGATCTATAATGCTTTGGGTTTGACTCCTCCCAAGTTCGGTCATATTCCGTTGATCCTGGGGAAGGACAAGGCCAAAATCTCCAAGAGGCACGGGGCGGTCTCGGTGATGGAGTACAAGGAGCAGGGTTTCTTGCGTGAGGCTTTTATCAACTACCTGGCTCTTCTCGGCTGGTCGCCCAAAGACGACAGGGAGATTCTTTCTACAGATCAGATGATAGAGCTGTTTACTCTCGAAGGAGTAAACCCTTCCAACCCGATTTTCGATCAGGAAAAGTTGGAATGGATGAACGGTGAGTACATCCGGGCCAGCGACAATGAGAGACTTTTGGATTTGGCACTTCCCTTTCTGATCAAGGAGAATCTGGTCACCGACGAGACGGCGAGGCAGAAAAGAGAATGGCTCCTGAAATACGTTTCCCTTTTCAAGGAAAGGTGCAAGACCTTGAAGGAGTTTGCCCAAAAGGGCAAGTACTTGTTCGAGTTTGACTATCAATACGAGGAAAAGGCTGCGAAGAAACATTTCAATTCCGCAGAGGCTGCGGGCAGGCTGAGCGCCTACGTCGATCGTCTCTCTGCGCTGGACAGCTATGAAAAGACACAGATAGAACAGGCCCTGCGCGGGCTAGCCGAGGAAATGCAGATAAAGCCAGCCGCCTTGATTCATCCGGTTCGTTTGGCAACAAGCGGAACCTCAACCGGCCCGCCGCTTTTTGATATGCTGGAACTTCTCGGCAGGGAGGAAGTGGTCAAAAGGATTAAGAAGGCAATTGAGTTTATTAAAACAAACTCCGACTGAAGCGTCAGGAGCTTGGGGCTTCTGAGTTTCGATCTGGGGCAGGTGCATTCAAGTTAACCTCAGTCTGAGGAGAGGAGGGAATAATGGCAGCAAGACGTTGTTTACTGTCAGGGCTTGTTCTTGTGATCGCCGTGTTGATGGCTGCGCCAGCTTTCGCGCAGAATAAACCAGTTCAACTCGCGTTGGTCACGCCGATTCAGATTTTCCCGGAGGACAACTCCATCACCGGCGTTCGGCTCAACCTGCTTTATGGCCGGAATGCATCCGTGACGGGACTGGACCTGGGGCTGGTAAACCATACCACCACCGGCCTGTCCAAGGGTTGGCAGCATGGCTTGGTCGGCCTTAATGACGCCGACTTCCTGGGCTTCCAGGACTGTGCGGTGAATGTGACCAAAGGAAGGTGTGAGGGCTTCCAGTGGGGCGTGGTCAACTACGCCGGCGAGATGAGCGGATTCCAACTGGGCTTCGTCAATTACGCCATGACTATGAAAGGACTGCAGATTGGACTGGTGAACATCATCAAGCAAGGCGGACAATTCCCGGTCTTCCCCATCGTCAACTGGTCGTTTTAGCCATCCTGCGGTCCCCCGCGGCGGTTTGTAGGTCAAGCATGGCGCAGCCTGCTTGACAAAGAGCATTGTCAACCACACCTCGGGATGGTTGACCTACAAAACTGGTTCGCCTAAAGGCGAACACTCCAAATTCTGTTTTTACGTTACGTCAGGCGCCTACTCCTGACGCCCCCCAAAGTGTCAGGACTGAGGTCCTGACATAACCGGAGAAATTCTCTCTTCCCTTGGTATGAACTATGCGGTTCGTACCTTGGGGAGACGGTAAGGTTGAGAATGCCGCCAGAGGGGTGGACCGTATGGGTCTCCTCAGAGGCAAGGGTGAGGAAATATAAATATCCCCGTCCCGGTCGGAACATGATGAAATTGCCGGGAAGCCGCCTTTTGCCTACGTCTTCTTCTGCGCTCTCTCAATCTTGGCCCAGGTATCGTACAACGATACCGTCCGGTTGAACACGAGCTTCTCGTTCGAGGAATCTGAGTCCACGCAGAAATAGCCCAGCCTGAGGAACTGGTAGCGATCTCCCTGCTTTGCCCCTGTTAGGCTCGGCTCGACCTTGCACGAGGTCAGGGTCTCCAGCGAGTTGGGATTCAGATTAGCCGAGAAATCAGATCCCTCCTCTACATCATCCGGGTCTGCTTTTGTGAAGAGATGATCATAAAGGCGAGCTTCGGCTTGCAGAGCATGCTCGGCGGATACCCAGTGAAGCGTCCCCTTGACCTTGCGTGACGCCTGGGCCCCGCCGCTCTTGGTCTCACGATCATAAGTGCAATGTAGTTCAACCACCTCGCCGGTCTTGTCGTCTTTGACCACACTCTCACACTTGATGATATATGCGTGCTTCAAACGCACCTCCCGGCCGGGCGCAAGGCGGAAGAATTTTTTGGGTGGTTCCTCACGAAAGTCATCGCGCTCGATGTACAACACTCGCGAGAAAGGAATCTTCCGCGTCCCCATGCCTGAATCCTCCGGGTTGTTCACGGCGTCGAGTTCTTCCACCTGGCCTTCCGGATAGTTGTCAATGACCAACCGAAGCGGACGCAATACGGCCATCACACGCGGCGCTTTCTTGTTCAGATCCTCGCGCAGGCAATGTTCGAGCAGTGCGATGTCAACCACGCTATCCCGCTTGGCCACTCCGATACGGTCACAGAAATCCCGGATTGACTCCGGAGTGTAGCCGCGTCTGCGCAGGCCTGATATTGTGGGCATGCGCGGGTCGTCCCATCCGGTAACGTGTCGTTCCTGTACCAATTTCAGCAGCCTTCGCTTGCTCATGATGGTGTGGCTCAGATTCAGTCGCGCAAATTCTATCTGCTGAGGATGATGGACGCCCAGCTGATCCAGATACCAATCGTACAGTGGCCGATGGTCTTCAAACTCGAGCGTGCAGATCGAATGAGTGATCCCCTCGATAGAGTCCGACTGGCCGTGAGCCATATCGTACATGGGATAGATGCACCATTTGTCGCCTGTCCGATGGTGCGTGGCATGCAGGATGCGGTACATGACCGGATCGCGCAGGTTTAAGTTCCCAGAGGCCATATCGATCTTTGCGCGGAGCACCCGTGAGCCGTCAGGGAATTCTCCGGCCCGCATGCGTTCGAAAAGATCTAAGTTTTCCTCGACTGAACGGCTGCGATACGGACTCTCCTTGCCGGGCTCAGTCAAGGTGCCCCGGGTGTTCCGGATTTCGTCTGCGCTCTGGTCGTCGACGAAGGCTTTGCCTTTTTCGATTAACTTCACGGCGTACTCGTAAAGCTGTTCAAAGTAGTCTGACGCGAAGAGCAGCCGATCCCCCCAATCAAACCCCAGCCAGCGGATATCCTCCTTGATGGATTTGACGTACTCTTCCTCTTCTTTGGTCGGATTGGTGTCGTCGAATCGCAGGTTGCAGAGTCCTCCGTATTGGGCGGCGATACCGAAATTCAAGCAGATGGATTTGGCATGCCCAATGTGCAGATAGCCGTTCGGCTCCGGCGGAAATCGGGTATGCACTCGCCCACCGCATTTGTCTATCCTCAAGTCTTCGTCGATGATCTCTCGGATAAAATCAGACGGACGTGAAGATTCGGTCTTGCTCTCATCCAGCGCTTTCTTTTCATCTCCCTTGTTGCTGTCACCTGGCTCGCTGTCGGGCGATCTCATGGCGTTTTCACCTCGGTTTTAAGTGACATGATGTTGAATTCTCTCACCTTTGCACGAAGAGAATATAGCTATTTACACTTGCCGACGCCAGAAGAAAGAATTCCATGACTGCATGTCACAGGAGGTCTCGCTTGTAGGGGCGATTCAGGAATCGCCCCTGCCGACTACTGAGGCTCCTGTCCAAAAGGCTTCGCCATTTTAGACAAGCAACCACTCGTTCCCTCTCCCGTTGGTATGCACCATACGGTTCATACCCTGGGGAAGGGCAAGGTTGGGAATCCCGCCTCTCGACGAGCTCGGGGTGGTGAGCGAAGTCGAACCACCAGAGGCGGGGGTGAGGGGGAGCGTATTGACTAACCAGTCATTGCGAGAAGTCCCCCCGCCGTAAGCGGGGGGACGACGAAGCAATCTCCTTGCACTACCGAGGGATTGCTTCGTCCCCCCCTACGGGGGACTCGCAATGACGTATGTAGCGGCGCTGACAGCAAATAGGTCAGGGATTTTTCTGTTGACTAAATATAAGTCATTTGATATACTTTCGCAGTCAGGTTGGAAGTAAAAAGACGGGTTTATTGACAAAGATAAAGTAGACACAACTCTTATTTTATATCTCTCTTTATGCGGATTCCTCTTTTAAGAAGGGCTCGAAGTCTCAGGAGGTATCGCCAGATCGTGGCCATTCTTTTGAAATACGGCTTCGATCAGATTCTGGACCAGATGAAGATCTTCGCCCGCCTGCGGTTGAGGAAGAAGACGCTCAAACGAGCAGCGAGACTGGAGGAGTTCACCTATGCCCAGAGAATAAGACTGGCCTTAGAGGAACTCGGCCCCACTTTCGTGAAGTTGGGCCAGGTCCTCTCCATGCGCCCGTTCTTGATCCCGGTGGAGCTGGTGCTGGAGTTGACCAAGCTCCTGGACGAGGTGGCGCCATTTCCATTTCCCCAAGTAAAACAGATCGTCGAGGCTGAGCTTAAGGCTCCCCTGGACCACTTTTTCTCGTCGTTTGACACCGTCCCGATAGCCTCCGCATCTCTCTCCCAGGTGCACAAGGCGGTCACAAAAGATGGAAAGACCGTCGTGCTCAAGATTCAGAGGCCGGACATCAAGAAGGTCATCGATGCAGACATGGAGATCCTGAAGGATCTGACAAACCTGCTGGAGAAATACGTGCCCGAATCCAAGCAGTACGATCCGACCGGGATAAGGGAGGAACTAAATAAATCCATCCGCCGGGAGATCGATTTCAACAACGAAGCCAGAAATATGGAGGTGTTCAGAGAGAACTTCAAGGACGAAAAGAGCGTTTTCGTTCCCCAGGTCTTCTGGGAGATGAGCACTTCAAAGGTTTTGACCATGGAGTTCATCGACGGGGTAAAGATATCCGATCTTGAGGAGTTGAAAAAAAGAGGAATCGACAAAAAAAAGCTGGCCCTAATTGGCGGGAAGATGGTGTTCAAGCAGATCTTTGAGGACGGGTTCTTCCACGCCGACCCTCATCCGGGCAATCTCTTTGCCATGGAGGGAAACGTCATCGCTCCGGTGGATTACGGCATGATGGGAAGGCTTTCCGAGACCACCATGGACGAGCTGGCCGACCTTTTGATCTCGGTGGTCACCTGGCATCCGGGCGGCATAGTCAAAGTGTATCAGGACGTGGAGGTGGTCGGAGAGGACGTGAACGTAAGAGCTCTGGAGGCAGACTTAGCTGACTTTCTTTACAAGTATCATAAAATTCCTCTTTCCCGCCTGGACATGAAGACCCTGATCAACGAGTCGTTTGAGATAATCCATCGCCATGACATCAAAATCCAGGCAGAGCTCATGCTGTTTTCTAAGGCACTGATCACCTTCGAAGAAGTGGCCAAGATGCTCGATCCCGAATACGATCTGGTAACCCAGATGATACCATACGCAAAGAGGCTGGCTTACCGCAAGTTCAAACCCAAAGCGCTTCTCCGGGACATATTTACCACTTCTGTTGATCTGCGAGACCTTCTGGTCAAGTTACCATTTGAGCTGAAAAGAATAATAAAGAAGTTAGGCCGGGGGCGTCTTTCCTTTACCTTTCAGCACAAAGGGCTGGAGAAATTGATATTGGAGCTAGATCGTTCTTCCAACCGTATCTCATTCAGCTTGGTCATTGCCGCTATAATCGTGGGTTCATCTTTGATCATGCGTCTGGAGACCCAATACACTTTGTTCGGCTATCCTTTGTTAGGGATATTAGGTTACATCTTCGCCGGGGTGTTAGGGATGTGGCTGGTGATAGCCATTTTGAGATCGGGAAAACTCTGACCTCTCCCCCTTTTAATCCCCCTCTCCACAAGTGTGGAGAGGGGGAAATAGGGGGTGAGGTAAGAAAGTATGCCATACACAAAAATTCCCGGGTATATTTTCGACCTATGTCGAAAACTTCGTCAAAAGCAAACTAAAGCTGAAAAACTTCTGTGGGAGTGCCTCAGAAGAAAACGCCTAAATGGCTTAAAGTTTAGAAGGCAACATCCTCTTGGCAGGTTTATCGCCGATTTCTATTGTCCAGAAGCACAGCTGGTTATCGAATTAGACGGAAAGGTGCACCACCTTAAAGATCAGAGGGAGTACGATAAGATGCGCAAACAAATAATCGAGGTGCACAGAATTCGGATACTGCGGATTAAGAATGAAGAGATCAAGCGAAACATTGAGAATGTGTTAAGAAGGATAGCTGATTTGACCTCTCCCCCTTGAGTCCCCCTCTCCATAAAATGGAGAGGGGTTCATCCTGAAGGGACTTCTCTCGATCCTGCACTTCGTCCTGCCTCGCACTGAGTGCGCTCGGCACGAAGTGAGACTCAGTGTCGAAGGAAGATCGTCGGGATCGAAGGACACCCTGAAGGGGAGACAGGGGGTAAGGTAGGAGGTCTATTTGACCAAAACGGAAGTTGAAAATCTGCTGAAGAGCTTTGTGAATTTGATGAAAAAGACCTATGGCGAAAACCTGGTCTTTATCATCCATCACGGAAGCTGGGCCACAGGTGAGGCAAATCCGGACAGCGACGTCGATACCCTGGTCATGCTGGAGAAGATAACGA
>CBDUQU010000029.1:0-24738 GCA_965369445.1 uncultured bacterium
GGCAGCGTATCAACGGAAGTGGTGAAGAAGGCAGCCGCGCACGAAACCACCATCACCACCATGCTGGAAGATCTGAATTCGGTGAATCGGGACCTGGCCCGGACCAAAAACCAACTGGAAAGCATCTTCAAGAGCGTAGTGGATCGGGCCATAATCACCATCGACATCGAGGGAAGGGTGAGCTTCTACAGCCAGAGCTCCGAGTTGATTTTCGGATACGAGGCTTCGGAGGTGGTGGGCAAAAAATGGGTCCAGGAATTCTTCGTCCAGGATGACGATTTTGTTTTCATCTTGCTGGAGCATACCCGAGAGGCCGGGATATACAAAGGTGAGGCCAAGCTGATTCGACGCAGTAAACAGGTCTTTCCGGCCATCGTCACCATCACGCCGTTGATGGGAGAACAGGGAGTACTTACCGGCTACACGATTATCGTCGAAGACATCACCGAGAAGAAGAAGACCGAGAAAAACATCTACCTGCTTTCGCTGGCGGTGGAATCCGCTACGGATGGAATTGCAGTCACTGATCTGGATGGAAGGATCATCTTTGTCAATCGGGCAATGGCCAAGATGCACGGGTACGGTTCATACGAGATGAGGGGGAAGTTTTTCAAGAACCATTTCCCAGAGTCTTACTGGCCTTTGGTGGACCAAGCAATGCAGCAGATCCTTGTGGATGGCAGTTGGGCCGGTGAGTTGTTGTTACATAAGAAAGATGGGAGCACGTTTCCCGCGCAGATCTCAGCGTCATTGGTTAAAGATCAAGGCGGCAGACCGATGGGCGTACTGGGGATCTGCCAGGACATAAGTGAAAAGAAGAACCTGGAGCAGGAGATACTCCGGAGCAATCGGGAGCTTTCGGTACTCAACACTATCGCCTCAACTGTCAGTCAGACCCTCAACCTGCAGGAAATCCTTGACCGAAGCTTAGAGACCATCTCTGACCTGACCCGTTGCTCCGCCGGTTGGGTGTATCTGTTAGATCAGGAAGGGAAAACCAGGATGAAGCTGGTGGCTTATCAAGGGCTGTCCGGGACGTTCGAAAAAGAGGAGTTAGAGTTCGTGGAGAAAAAGTGGTGGTGGGAGGCAGTGAAATCTAAAAAACCACAAATTCTGGATATCACCGATCCTTCGAGATTGGACCATCCCACCGCCCAAGAGGAGAGACTACGTAGCCATCTTGCCGTGCCGTTGAAATCGAAAGATCAAGTTTTAGGAGTAATGAACTTGGGCTGGGACTCCCAGAAGGGTTTTTCCGAGAGGGAACTGAAGTTTTTCTCCTCGGTGGGGAATGAGATCGGAATTGCGGTGGACAATGCTCTGCTTTTTGAGGATGTGGAGCAGGCCAAGGAGAAGCTTCAGAAACTGAATCGAAAGTTGGAAGAGGCAAGCCAGATAAAAAGCGACTTTTTAGCCAACACCTCCCATGAGCTTCGTACGCCTCTGAATTCAATCATCGGGTTCCTGGGACTGATTCTGGACGATTATTGCGTGGACAGCCAGGAGGAAAAAGAGTTCCTGCGCAACGCGCAGCAGAGTGCCAAGCAGCTGCTCTCCCTCATAAACGACGTGTTGGACCTAGCCAAAATCGAGGCTGGTAGAATGGAGTTGGAGCTACAAGAGGTTGAGTTGAAGAGCCTGTTTGAGGAGGTGCGGTCGCTGACTCAGGTGCAGGCTCAGCAGAAGAAACTGAGACTTCGGTTTAGCTGCGGCAACCATCCATCCCCGAAGGTTCATGCGGATTCTGGAAAGCTGAGACAGGTGATGATAAACCTGGTGGGCAATGCCATCAAATTCACCGATGAGGGCGAGATAAAGGTGAGGGCCCGGGTCCAGGAGGAAAAAGGAAACGTGCTGATCGAAGTTGAGGATACCGGCGTAGGGGTTCCCGCTGGCGCTCAGAAGAGACTCTTCGAGAAATTCAGACAGGTGGATGGGTCTTCCACCAGGAAACACGGGGGAACCGGACTGGGACTGACCATAACCAAGAACTTGGTGGAGATCATGGGAGGGAAGATCAAGCTGAAGAGCCCGGGGGAGGGGAAGGGAGCCAAGGTTTCCTTCACCGTGCCGCTCTATCGGGAAGACGAAAACGGAAAGCCTCTTCATGGCGGTGAGAACTTCGGGCAGGTCCGGGGAGAGAGCGAAGACCCGTTGGCCTTGATCGTGGAAGATGATCCGGTATTCGGAGAGTACCTGAAGAACGTACTGGAAGCGGAAGGATTCAGAACGGTCCTGGCCGGCAACGCGGATGACGCCGTTAGCCTGGCGAAGGACCTTCACCCGCAGGCCGTCATTCTGGACTACTCTCTTCCCCAAAAGATGGGAGGTCAACTGAAGGACGGCAGACAGGTCGCCCAGATCTTACTGAAAGACCCGGTTACTCGAGACGCCAACGTGATTATAATAACCGGACAGGACCAGGATCTGGTCAAGGGAGAACTGTCTATGAGCGAGCTTGACCCCGCACCACCGGTTCTTTCAAAGCCGGTTGATCAGAAGGTTTTACTGCAAAAGATCAGAACCGTTTCCAGGAAAAAGGAAGAAGAAGCGTTCGCCCCGGTTGCATAAGCAACGGGATCTCTTCTCGGTGTGGTTTTCCGTCAGGGGCAGTTGCGATTCTAACCAACAAACCTGAAAAGTTGCGCTGACATTTGCCGATAAGGCTTATAACGGACTCGATGTTTTCTGGTTGTAGATTGTGCGTTCTAACCGATCATTTGGCGACACGACCTTAAGGGGGCGAAAATATGGATACCATACTTCTGGTTGACGATGAGAGGATGAATCTGAAGATCTTGAGAACCATCCTGCGAAAGGGAGGGTATCGATTCCTTGAGGTGGAGAGTGGGGAGGAAGCCCTGCAGCTTCTGGGACAGGAAAAGGTTGATTTGATCGTCCTGGATCTGATGATGCCCGGAATGGATGGCTTCGAGGTTCTGGAGAAAGTGAAGAGTGATCCTTCAATAGATTTCATTCCGGTCATAATCGCCTCCGCTCTGAAGGACTCGGCAGCGATTGAGAGAGGATTGGAATTGGGGGCAAATGATTATTTCACCAAGCCCTTAAGTGACGACGATCGAAGATTTCAGCTTCCCCTGAAGGTAAGGAACCTGATTAAATCAAAGAAGATACAGGACCAGCTGGCCGACCTCAACCGCGAGCTGAAAAAGACGCAGGAGAGGCTGATCGAAAAAGAGAAAGTATCCGCGGTGGTGGAGATGGCGGGAGCGGCCAGCCACGAGTTGAACCAACCGCTGACCGCCATCTTAGGAAACCTGCAGCTGGTGATAGCCAAGCTTCCGGAGGGAGATCCCCTGACGAAAAGAGTGAATAAGGTGTTGAGTCAGGTAGACCGGATGGTGGAGATCGTCAAAAAGATCGGCCATATCACCCGATACAGAACCAAAGAATATGCCGAAAACGTAAGGATAGTGGATATCGACAAATCCTCCAGCTTGAGTCAGAGAGCGGCGCCCGCAGAAGAAAAGGTACAGTAAGAGTCTATGGTTTGCCGGTGACGGCTCCGCGGGTCGCCGATCACCGATGCAAGATAAAGAAGTCCAGTTGCAACGACGTGGCGCCGCCCACCCCTTGCTTACGTTTAGTTCAGACGGACTTGAGTTGTCACTTTCTCGTTCAACAAGAATTTTCAACTTCCCACTTCTGTCCCATCGGCCCTCCGATATCCAACCGGGCCGTTTCTAACACACACCCCCACAAAGAATTTGACAAACCCAAACCAATCCCTTACTATCCCTGTGCGATGAAACAGATGGCTTGCATCTGGCTGGTATCAGTGATCTTGTATACCCTCCCCCTGGGGCCTTTGCCATGTCGTGCCCAGACAGAGGATCGCGGCTATGCCTGGCCCATTGAGAAGATACGAAAGTTATCTTCCACCTTCGCCGAACACCGCAACTTCCGTTTCCATTCCGGGATCGACATTCCCACCCAGGGGAAAACAGGGTATGCGGTACTTGCCTGCCAGTCGGGCTACGTTTATCGGCTCTTCACCTCTTGGCGGGGATACGGCAAAGCAGTGTATCTTAAGCTGGATGACGGACGTTTTGCCGTGTATGGCCATCTTTCGGACTTCTCGCCGGCACTCTCGACAATCGTAACCGAAAGACAGATCGAAGCCAAAAGATATAAAACCGATTTTCTTCTGAAGGAGAACGAAATAAGGGTGACGAAAGGAGAGATCATCGGTTATTCGGGGGAAAGCGGGCGGGGAGGGCCACATCTTCATTTCGAGTTGAGAGACTCCACCGGGTGTCCCATCAATCCCTTGACCTCAGGTTTTTCCGTTAAGGACCAACTCCCGCCCCGCATCAAATTACTGGCAATAAGGCCACTCAACGTGGGAGCAAGGGTTAACGGTTCGGCTGAGCCGGTGGTGTTTCCCGTGATTCTTGACCCCCATGAAAACGTCTACAAGCTGCGTGAGATACCGGTGGTTGAGGGAGAGATCGGTCTGGCACTGTCGACCAGCGACAAAATGGACAACTCCAAATTCACCTTTGGAGTTTACCGTCTGGAGCTTCGGCTGGACGACAGCTTGCTCTTTTCCTCAGAATATGATGAGTTCTCATTTGAGAATACTCACAAGATCGAACTGGATCGTGATTTTGAGCTCAGGAAAAGGCAGAACAGAAGTTTCTACAGGCTTTACGTGGAGGAGGGGAATGATCTCCCCATATACGATCCGGCTGGGGGGAGAATGAGTACCGAGACCCTTGAGCCGGGTTCACACAGAGCAGAAATCAGAGTTTTCGACGCGTCGGGGAACCTATCAGTTTTGGTTTTCTCTCTGATCTTCGATCAAAGACCGTCAGTCCTTTCCTGCGCGTGGGAAGACGAGAAGGGCGAACAGAAGATAAGAGTACGGTTCCATGATCCGGATGATACGGTCCACGAGATCATCGTGGAGAAAAGCGGTCTGGGGGAATCAGCCTGGGAAGAGATAAGGAGAGAGAAAGTCGACAGATCTGACGGGGAGTCTGTCTTTTCGTTAACCACAGACCTCGATGAACCATCTCTCCTCAGAATCGCGGCAAGAGACAGTTTCGGTGCCTTATCCGAGCGGAGGTATCTTCCTGTTAACTTAGATCATCTTGAGGATCCAAACGAGAAGGACTCATTGGAGTTGGATCTGAAGTACACTTTCAAAGATAACCTATTTATCATCGATTTGGAATTCAATCAGATACTCAAAGTAGTGCCCAGGTTTTCGCTTAAGTCCGGAGGATTCGATTTCGATCCCCTTTTCTCGGAGCAACTGGATGAGAGAAGCTATCGTTCGGTCTTTCCCTTTTACTTGACCGAATCCACGGAGTTGTCTCTTTTGATAAACGGCGTGAGTCTGCACGGAGATACGGTTTGCTTCAATGAGACCATCCCCATCGCGATAATAACCAAGTGGGGCGGAGGCACAGCTACAAGCTGGGATGGCGAGGTGAAAGTTGAGTTTCCCCCGGATGCAGTCTATCAGGATATAAACGTAAGCATAGAAACTGCGGAGGGGTTTGAGGTCCAACACAAGCTTGTCGGAAAAACCTACTCCTTTGAGCCGTCTACGGTTCCTTTCAACGGACGGGCAAGGGTTTCTCTAGGGTACCCTGAAGCAGGTTGTGATCCAGGCAGATTAGGCCTGTATGAACTGATGGACGAGAGTTCCTGGAGGTTCATGGGTCAAGATTTAGATTCCTTGAATAGATCGGTTGCAGGAGAGGTGAGATATCTTTCCCGCTACGCTTTGTTAGAGGATACGCTGCCGCCGAAGGTAAGCCGGGTTTCAATCTCGCCAGGGAAAAGGATTAAGGAGAAGAAACCTAAGATCACGGCAATTGTGAAAGATGATCTCTCAGGTATCGGAAGCGACGAAGACCTGGTGGTGGAAATAGATGGCGAATGGATGATACCCGAATATGATCCGGAGAAGCAGATTCTTGTGACCCGACCGATCTCACCTCTTGGTTTGGGTAAGCATCTGCTTACCATCTGGGTTAAGGATCGGGCAGGGAATGAGACCGAAGTGAAAAGAGAGTTTTTCGTCGTCGGAAAGTGAGGCTGATCTTGGAGCAAACGGGACCGCCCGTTTGTAGCGGAGAGTAACCGTTGGACGCATAAACGATCAGGAGTTCAACTTGGTTAAGATCAAAGTCATCTCGGTTGGCAAAACTAAAGAGAGCTGGATTAGAGAAGGTCTCTCGCATTATCAGAAGCTTCTGATAAGATACGCTGAACTGCATTTTTGGAGATCAAAGAGGAGAAGATCACCAAGTCCAGAGCCGCAGAAGATATTCTGGATGCCGAAGCAGAGAGGATTTTGAAACATGTCGACGCAAGCAGCCTGAGTGTTGCCCTGGACCGAACGGGAGAAAAGCTGAGTTCAGAGGAGCTCGCGGGATGGTTAGGAGAGAAGCAAAACACAGGACACAACCAGTTCACCTTCATCCTTGGTGGCGCGCTGGGACTGTCGGCAAGAGTTCTAAGCACATGTGCGTTTCGATTATCACTCTCCCGAATGACCTTTACCCATGAGATGTCGTTAGTCATCCTGCTGGAGCAAATTTACCGCGCGTTTTCCATCCTCAAAGGGACCAAATATCATGAATAAACATCTCGCCCAAGCCAGACTCTATATTCACCCCAGGCGAGCGGTACTTCCTCTCCCGTTAGGTTAGACTTCACTCGAGTGGTTCGATGGAGGCATCCTTGCCAACAATTTCGAGCGACAAACAGGGTGTCGCAGGTTGCCGTGCAGCGCCGTAACGGAGGGCGTGACTCGGGACCTCCGGCCTTCCCTCCGTTCCATAGGACATGAAAGATGAAAAAAATCGAGAGTCGCCAGTCAGGTTAAAACTCGGGGAAAAGTCCAGCGAAAAAGCTCTTTGTTCTCAGCCCAAGAGTCGTCTCTTTCGAGCCTTAAGAAAGCTTCTCCTCGTCCGAATCTTCCGGTGCTTCAACTTAACTGCTCAAAAACGCCGGAGAGGATTCATCCTGAAGGAGACTTAAACCTTCCTACGGCTTCCCCGTCGCTGCAGTCATGGGACACCTGATTGCTGGCGACTCTCCTTGAAGTTAATACTCAAATTTGATCCAATGTAGCCATCCTACCTGGTTTCTCGTCGGCCTCCTGGTTGTGAGGTATCATTCCTCTCATCCAGAATGGTTGAAAACTCCTCTTCAGCTTATCGATTCTCTCAGTGGTAACGTGCCGGTGGGTCGGTACTTTACCTCTCCGAGCTTGTCGTGCCGGTTTCTCGTCGGTCAGCCGTAGAAAGCTGTCCATAGTTTACTCCTTTTCGTTATTTCAAAAGAATCATCTTGTTCGTTTTCTCGTAATTGTCGGCTTCAAGTCGGTAGAGGTAAACTCCGGTTGACACGGAGCCTCCCAGATCATTGGCGCCGTCCCAGGTTACTCTGTGAGTTCCGGACTTCTTCTCTTCATCAACCAGGGTGTGAAGTTTCTGTCCCAGCAGGTTAAATATCTCCAGCTTGACGTGTCCCTCCCGGCGAACGAAATACTCAATCTCTGTGGAGGGGTTAAATGGATTCGGATAGTTCTGACCTAACATGTAGTCCGGGGGCAGGTTCTCAGTCAAGCCGTCCTCCACGCCTGCCGGGCTGACGTAGAAATCGCAGGTCATGGTATCTCCGGAATTGGAGACGTTCACCACAGACACGTGCGTTTCCGCGTCCGCATAGCTTTTGCTGTTAGGCAGGGAGCTGTCGTCGAAGGTCCTTCGATCGAGGATTCCAGGGAAAGGATCATTCGAGTAGGGGACGGAGCCAAATGGGACGGTTGTTTCCAGCTCCCACAATCCGTCCGATTGTTCCAAAGCTACTTTATAATGACCGAAGGCGGTGTGCCCGGGATACCATTCATCGTCGTTTGCCCCGTAATCGGAAAGGCTCTCATCCACGTGCCAGATCAGAAGGCCGTCATATGGGAGAGCAGAATCGTAGCCGGTTTTCTGCCGATTGGAGACTAAGAAATACTCATCCACCGGTGAACCGGAGGTCCAGAGCTTGTAGGCGACCGGAGAGTCCTCTATGGCCGGAATCTGTGCTCCGGTGGTGTTGCTGGCGACCGTGGTGGCGGTCACGTATCCGAGTCGGGTCATGCACCAGGCGTCAGGGTGGGCAGGAGAGTTCCCCAGCCAGCCATTCCAACTTCCGCCCGCCATCAGGCTCCAGTCACCCACTCCGTAAGAAGTGTAATCGGTATCGTAAAGATCAGGCAGGCCGAAGACATGCCCCAACTCATGACAATAGACGCCGCAGGTCATATCATAAGGAGATAGCCAGTATTCCGGCTGCATGGTGAAATCTCTCACTGTCACGCCATCCGCCACCGTCCAGGGCCAGGGGACTGACCATTTGTGCGACCATATGTCGTGGTCGTTGCCGGTCAGCTCGGCGCCCGGACCGGCATGAACCACCATTAGAGCGTCGACGTATCCATCAGAGTCATTGTCGTAATCGGAGAAATCCACCAGAGGATCTGCCAGTAACACCAGATCCTCAACCAACCTTTGCGAGTTCTGGGGATAGCTTCCCAGCCCGTTCTGTGCGTTGACGTAATGGGCGTATGTCTGTGGAGCCGTGTACCAGCCGGTGGCGGAAGGTAAGTTGACGGTGATTATGTCCATTGTCCCGTAAGAGACTTCCTGATAATAGTCACGTATCGTTCCGAATTGCTCTTCATAGGCCAGAGTATCAAAGAACGACGCGTTAACTGAAGAAGCGTTGTCGGTGAACTCCACCAGAAGCACCAGCATCTTGTAGTTTCCTACCGGTCCCGTCCCGGTGGGATAGGTTTCGCTAACAGGATGCATGCTGGGCTGATCGATTCCCCGCTCTTGCATCAGTTGGGGGTTGAGAAGATGCTCCGGGATGCTGGCCTCTCCCGTCTTCACCCTTTCCTGCAGGTCTGGATGCGGCGGCATGGCAAACGCATTCAAGCTCGCCAGAGTTAACAGCAGCGCCAGAGTTATCAGAGAAACTGCTCTTACGTGCTTCATCTCCCACCCCCTTTTTTTAGTTCAGATGTTTCGAATCTTCAAGACTTTCGATTAAGCCATCTTCCAACGGAGAACCTTCTTTACCCTTTTCAGATGGTGTCCCGGACCGAAGCGGCTCGGGACACCACCTGATTTGGTATCCGGAGACTTACTTCTTGGTCTTCCTGCGCGTGGTCACTCTCTTTCTCCGGGTTGTGGTCTTCCGTGTGGTTTTGGTTTTCCGCATTCGTTTCACCCCCCTTCTTAAAGTTTAGAAGTGGAAGCCATTGGAGATGGCTAAGTTTATTCCTTTGCTGCTGGTTGGCCATAATCCTCTTTGAATTGCTATCCCCAAGTCCAGATGATAAGGCCCCAGGTTGAACCCTACTCCATTGGCCAGTGTTACTCCCTTATCCCCTCCGATTGAAATGCCACCCCGCAGGTCCAGCCAGCTCAAGAGCCTGTACTCGGCTCCCAACGAGGCCCTAAGCTTCTTGATCACGCCCATCCCCTGGCTGAAGCCCTGCTCAAGATCAAAACTAAAAAGCGATCTCTCTCCGCGACGGGCGACGCCCACGTGCATCGACGTCGGAATCCGTGTGGTGAACGGGCCAATTGCCTCGGTATAGGAATGTTCAATTATCATGGAGTCGACGTCGAAGTCCTGTGCCAGAAGGGAGTCTATCTGAACCTGATAGACTCTCTGCTCGGTGTCCTTATTCCATTTGATCTGGTTCACCAGGTTCATAAGAGACAAGCCGAAGGTCCAATTCTTCTTGTATTCTAACGCCAGGCCGAAGTCCAATCCGTATCCCCATCCTCCGGAAGCCGACCTCATCAGAAAGTTGCCCTGTCCGTTTATCCCGCTCTCCAAGGTGAAGATCTGGCCCTCGGCCTGGGTCACCTTCTGATAGACCAGTCCACGAATGTATCTGGTGCTAATCCCGACCAGAACCTCCTTGTTGTCTTTCTTCCACACGGACCTGCCGTAAGAGAGACCCAGGTCCACCGAGGCAAAGGCCTCTGCGTCGGATCCCGAAAAAACAACTGTGTCGTTGATCTCATTGCCGAAGAAGAGAACCTCAATCGGATCTTTGGGAAGCAGAAGATCGGAGGTTCCTCTTCCACAGAGGAACAGCGCAAGATTTCCCCGGGAGATGCCAAAAGCCAGAACGTCGGCATCTAAAGAGAAATCAAGTCCATCGTCGGGGATTGAATTCAGGATGGTCTGTTTGTCCTCTGAGGTAAGGAACGCGCCGTTATATCGGTTGTACTGCTCCAGGGTGAGGCTGTTGTTCCCGGCACTGACGCCGAGGGAGAGTATGGTCAAGCTTATCTCTGATTTCTTCGCAAATCCGAGATTGGCGGGATTCCAGAACGCCGACTCCACTCCCCTGGCTATCTGGGTATAGGCTTCCCCCATTCCCACGCTTCGACCGGACGACAGACCGGCAGCGAAGAGCTTGTCGGGAATGAGCAAACTTGCGCACAATACCGCAACAAAGAGCTTGGTTTTCATGTGGCTATTCCTTTTTGTTCTTCACGTTCAGTTCCAGATAAGATATGACTTTTATGTAATCTGTTGCCAAAACCCTAATCGGTTCTCCATCCGTCCCGGGAAAGTCGATGGTTCCCGTCATGTAAAATGGCGTGCTGGTGAACACCTGAAGTTCTTGATGTGTCAGGCTGATCTCGATTTCGGAGAAGTTCGATTCCTTGACCGAGCCATCATAGTCCAATTCTCCTGCGGCTACGCTCACCGGGCCGATGACTAAATCCGGATTCGAAAAGAGGCTCTCCTGGCTTCGAGAGAAGAGAATTCTCGCTCTTGCCCCGAGGGGAAGGTGACTTTCTGCTTTTAGGACTACCTTGCCGAAGTTAATCTGATCCTCGATCATTTCCCTCACATCGTGATCCAGTTCATCTGAGTCTGCGTCTATCTGAACCTGGCAGGAGTCCAAAATCAATTCCCAGGGAGAACTGACCTTCACGATCCCGAAGAAAAAGTCCTCTTCTCTCACGATTCCGTGCGACTCTCCGTCTCCGCAAATGATCTCCCCGGTGATGGTAAGACTCTGAGGAACTGGATTCAACAAGGATTCCAGTTCGTCTTCAAATACCGAGGTGACCGCAGTCCCAAATGGACCGCCTGCCTCCACCTGTGCGTGGAGGCTCAGATTCTGTCCTTGGTCACCCTCGATGATCAGGGACAGATCGGCCGGGAGATCCACCCCGTTATGAATCTCCAGACTCAGGCTGGCATTGGTCAAGTGCGCCGATTCGAAGCCCGGAGGAATCTCGAGCTCGCGCTCGATTGGATCAATCTCCACCCGGGTCGATTCAATTATTCCGCAGACCTGGCTGAAGATCACCTCGGAAAGAGTGAACTCCGCGGTAACCGAATCCGAGGAATGGAAGTCGACTAAAGCATCCTCTGATCCGGGTGACCAAACCCTTATCTGGGCCGTCACTCGATTTCCCTCATCCGGTCTAAGCGTGTGTTCATCCAGAGTGAGTATCAGGTCAGAGGAACTTGAGGCTGGCAGGTTGCAGAGAGCAGATAAGTCATGATCATCCTTCTGGATTTCAGGAAAATGGATCTGCACGACTGCTCGCAGATTGGTTCGATTGTCAAGATGCAGGGAAAGCTCTCCGTTTTTAATGACAGCGCTGTCGATGATGCTTCTGGTAGGAAGGAGTATCTCCTCCTCATCCGACAATTCAAAGGAAGGAACCTTGGCCCGGCCCTCTGTGACTCTCATGCTGTCCAGGGAAAAGCCAACCAGTAGATACTTGTCTTCGAAGGTCAGAATTTCTCCCCCTGGAGAGAATATCTTGATCTCGAAGCCCAGACTATTGGAGAATGTTTTGTCGATTAGTACAATCTCTTGACTGATAGAGTTACCGTCGTCAACGCCCTCTGTCAGGAGCTCAGTGTGCAGAGTATTGCTAAAGGCCTGGTCGATTATCTTTACCTGTACCAGGGCTAAGTCAATCCCCAGATGATTGCTGATGGTCAGAGTAGCAAAAGCCTCGCTGGCCGTGATGTGCGAGAAGTTCGAGAAAGTATCCAGATCCTCCTCTATGGTGGCGCTGCAAGGCGGTACGAAGCCCGGATCCCCCGTATAAAAGTCCGTCACCTGTATCAGTATCTCTCGTGATTCGGAAGTAGCAATATCTATGACTCCCAGTGTGTCCTTAAAGCTGGCCGAGGTAGAGTCACACCGGAGCCTGTCCACTAACCTGATGGTGTCCAACTCCTCCTCGAAATAGAAGCTCGGATTTCCCAGGTCGTCCATCTTCAGGTATGGCTCGTCTATCCTTTCTATCAGATTCGCCATATCGTAGTGCCTGTTAACCAGCGGGACACTGAGTTTGACGTTCCAGGTTGGCGCGGCAGGCTTCTCAATCGAGCACTGCAAGATTAGCGAAGAGAGGATAACGACGCAGAGCATTACCCAGAGTGGAAATACCCGTTCAGTAGTTTGAGACCTCTTGCGTTGAATCATGCTCTGCCTCCAATTAGGATTGACTAACAGTCTTTATATTGCTCCAAACGAAAGGTAATCTGCTGTTTCCTTTTTCGCAAGAAGTTTTTGAGAACACATCTGTCGGGGGCGTGGGAGACTATAAGCAATTGGTATGCCGGACAGGGGCAGAGGTAAGAAAGTTGTTTAAGTGACCCCACTAAGCCTTTTATATACTGTCGGTTAGCAATGCCCGATCAAAGAGGGTGAACTTGGGGTTGATCTGCTAAAATCGAGCGAAATTATTGGATTGGTTCAACATCGTGTGGGCGATCAGCTAACATATCGTACAGGCGGGTGGAATTATCTCTTTCAAAGGAGGTGAGTATAAGATACCTAAAGCCTTTAGAGGAGAACAAGTGGCTCTTCGACCCAGACCACAGGAGGATGGAGTTATGGATGTCTTTCTCTGTAAACAAAAAATTGCACATATTAGCTTGAAAAAAAACAATGGTCGTGTATAATAATGTTACCCATGTGTCCGAACACCTGTTACCCTTCTCTCCGGTCTGTACACCCCGGTGGGGAGAGGGGGCAGCTTAACTGCAGAGAATAGTGTACCTGCTATGATGCGGATGCACTGAGTATCACGGGCTGTAGCTGAGAGTTCCAGGAGATTGCTTCGCTTCGCCTACACCAAGTCGTGCAGGACTTCGCTCGCAATGACACTCCACCCCGACTGCACGAATCGTTGTAGGTATAGTGGATGCTGTCACATGTCATTGCGAGCCCGAAGGGCGTGGCAATCTCGTGTTGAACGTTGGGCTGTCTTGCCGTACCACGACAACGGTCATCTCGAAATCCAAGAATTCACATTCCTCTGAACCGTGCTAACGACGGTTTGCGTAAAAAACAGAAAGAATTGGCTTGACAACCTGTGCGAAGCTTGTTATTTATTTCACAAGCTTTTGAGGAGTGAATATGTTTGAAGTCTATTTTCCGATGTTTCTTTTGATATTCTTCGTGATCGCCATGGCGCTCGGGATGGTGGGTCTCTCTTATGTCATAGGCAAAAGGGTTCGCACCAAAGAAAAGCTTTCAACCTACGAATGCGGAAACGTGCCCATGGAGGATGCCAGGGGAAGATTCTCGGTGAAGTTTTACTTAGTAGCCATCCTCTTTATCATCTTTGACATCGAGGTGGTCTTTCTGTATCCCTGGGCGGTGATTTACAGAAAGCTCGCTCTTTTCGGATTGATCGAGATGGGCATATTCCTCTTGATCCTTATGGCAGGATATTTCTACATCATCAAGAAGGGCGCTCTCAACTGGGAGAAGAGCGAAGAGATTAGCTGATAGAGGACAGAAGATGGGTTTGGAAGAACACATACCTGATGGCATACTCTTGACCACCGTGGAAATGGCGGTCAACTGGGCGAGGAAATCTTCTATGTGGCCCATGACCTTTGGGCTGGCCTGTTGCGCCATAGAGATGATGTGCGCAGCCGCCTCGCGTTTTGACATCGCGCGTTTCGGAATGGAAGTCTTCAGAGCCTCCCCCCGGCAGGCAGATTTGTTGATCGTCTCCGGACGGGTTTCCAACAAAATGGCTCCCGTGATCAGAAGGCTTTACGAACAGATGGCAGAACCCAAGTGGGTGATGGCCATGGGCGCATGCGCGTCCACGGGAGGGGTGTTCAACAACTACGCCATTGTTCAAGGGGTGGACAAACTTCTGCCGGTGGATATCTACGTTCCCGGATGCCCCCCCAGGCCAGAGCAGCTGCTGGAAGGGATCATGAAATTGCATAAGAAGATAATGACGGAGTCGTTCAAGAAATCAACGAGTCGGTCAACGGATTCAACTGATGGGTCAACGGATTGAACGGATAAAGCGGATGGGTCAGCGGATTAAACGGATGAAACCGGTGGGGAGTTGAGTTGGACAACTTAAGCTTAACAAGGCTGAAGGAAAAATATCCGGATTCAGTTATGGAAAGTGCCGAATTCCGCGGGGAACTGACCCTGGTAGTCAAGAAAGAGGATATTGTGCCTGTTTGCCGATTCCTGCGAGACGATCCGGAGCTTTCCTACAACTTCCTTTCTGACTTAACCGCGGTTGACCGTCTGGGAAGAGAACTTAGGTTCGACGTGATATATCACCTCTACTCCCTGGATAAGAATCATAGATTGAGACTGAAGGTGAGAGCCGGGGATGGCGAAGCTGTGCCCTCGGTCACCTCTATCTGGAACAACGCCAACTGGTTCGAGAGAGAAGTCTTCGACATGTTCGGGATCAAATTCGATGGTCATCCGGACTTAAGACGGATACTGATGCCTGACGATTGGGTTGGTCATCCCCTGAGGAAGGATTTTCCGCTGACCAAGGAAGAGGTGATGTTCACCCATAACAAGAACCGTCCTCCGCGAATTACCTGAGCTAAGACTTCGATACCCTTTTTGAGAGGTAGAGTTTGAACCCGCAGACCCTGCATAAGATAGAGAAGATCGGCGCCAACACCATGATCCTGAACATGGGGCCTCAGCATCCTGCGACGCATGGGGTGCTGAGGGTGATTCTGGAGTTGGATGGGGAGACCGTGGTCAAGGCCACGCCGGACATAGGCTTTCTCCATACCGGCATCGAGAAGACCATGGAGAGCAAGACTTACGCTCAGGTGATTCCACTCACCGACAGGATGGATTATGTGGCATCGCTTTCCAATAACCTCGCTTACCTCTTGGCGGTGGAGAAGCTGCTCGACGTCCAGGTCCCGCCGAAAGCTCAGTTTGTGAGGGTTCTCTTAACGGAGCTGACCCGAATTGCCAGCCATTTAGTCTGGGTCGGCTCTCACGCCCTGGACATGGGCGCCATGAGTATGCTCATCTACGCCTTCCGGGAGAGGGAAGAGCTCATGGATATTTTTGAACTGTGCTCGGGCCAGAGGATGATGACATCCTATTTCAGAATCGGCGGGCTGGCTCAGGATATACCGGATGGATTAGAAACCAAGGTCAGAAAAGTCTTAGATACCTTTCCGGCTCGAATCGATGACTACGAGAACCTTCTTACCAGGAACCGTATCTGGCTGAACCGAACCGTGGGAGTGGGAAAGATATCCACGCAGAACGCCATCGACCTCGGCGTTTCGGGTCCTATCCTGAGGGCTTGTGGAGTTGGCTGGGACATCAGGAAATCCGATCCTTATTCGGGCTATGAGAAATTTGAGTTTGATATACCCACCCGCAAAAACGGTGACGTGTACGATCGCTACCTGGTTCGCATGGAGGAGATGAGGCAGAGCCTGAAGATAGTGAAGCAGGCTTTAGACGGTATTCCCGAAGGAGACCACGTCGCCCACGTTCCGGGTGTGGTGCTTCCTCCCAAGGAGGAGGTTGTCTCCAACATTGAGGCTTTGATATTTCAATTCAAGCTGGTGGTGGAGGGATTCTCTCCGCCGGTGGGAGAGGTATATCATTCCATCGAGTCTCCAAAGGGAGAGTTGGGCTACTATATCGTCTCGGATGGGTCAAACAAACCTTGCCGGGTGAGAGTAAGGCCACCCTGTTTTGTCAACCTGAGCGCTCTTCCGAAGATGATCGAAGGAGAGTTGATGGCTGACGTGGTGGCGACGATCGGAAGCATCGATATCGTGCTTGGAGAGATAGATCGGTGAAAGCGTTCAAAGTTTAAAGTTCAGAGTTCAAAGTTCAAACTCTGAACTCTAAGCCCTAGACTCTAAACTCCAAGGTTGGCTCGGATGCTGAATGAAGCTACTCAAAAGAGAATTACTGAGCTTAAAGGCAGGTTTCATAAGAGAAGGAATGCCATCCTTCCGGCCATGCACGTGGTATTAGAGGAGGTCGGTTTTTACAATCGTGACACTCTGAGGCAGGTGGCAGAGCTTCTGGACTTGAGCGAAATGGAGGTGGCCGAGACTCTTTCATTCTACACTTATTTTCCGAAGGAGGGAATCGGCAAGTACCATATCCAGGTGTGCACGAACGTCTCCTGCATGCTTTGCGGAGCTGAGCAATTGGCAAAGTACTTGGAAGAAAAGCTGGGTATAAAGATGGGCGAGACCACGTCAGATGGTCTTTTCACACTGACCGAAGTAGAATGCCTTGGCTCCTGCGGAACAGCTCCGGTTATGCAGATAAATCAAAGATACCACGAGAACCTGACCAGGGCCAGGGTGGATGAGATCATCGGGCATTTAAGAGAGGGGAAAGAGATCTAACGGCTGATGGAAAAGATACTGTTCAAATATATAGACTTTCCCGACCAAAACAGGATCGACACCTATGTCCAGAACGGCGGCTATCAAGCTTTGCCCAAAGCTCTAAAAGAGCATACCCCGGACGAGCTTATCGAGATAGTGAAGAAATCCGGTTTGAGAGGAAGGGGAGGGGCTGGTTTCCCGGCCGGAATGAAATGGGGCTTTGTTCCCAAGGATTCGCCTAAGCCAAGGTTCCTGCTCTGCAACGCCGATGAGGGCGAACCGGGGACGTTCAAAGATCGGACTCTGATAGAAAACGATCCTCACCAACTGATAGAGGGGATCATCATCGCCGCTTATGCCATTGGAGCTCACCGCGCCTTCATCTATATCCGGGGAGAGTTCTACTTCGGCGCCAAAAGATTAGAAGAGGCAATAGAAGGATGCCATCAAAAAGGATACCTGGGAAAGAACATCCTGGGATCGGGTTTTGATCTGGAGCTAAGCATATACAGAGGTGCAGGAGCCTACGTCTGTGGAGAGGAGACCTCCCTAATGGAATCCATCGAAGGGAACAGGGCCAATCCCAGGCTCAAGCCTCCTTTTCCCGCCGCGGTAGGGCTTTACAAGAATCCCACCGTGATCAACAACGTGGAGACGCTGTCGAATCTTCCCCACATCGTTCTGAACGGAGGCGAGTGGTACGCAAATATCGGCATGCCCAAGAGCACCGGGACGAAGATATTCTCCCTCTCCGGTCACGTGAACAAGCCGGGCAATTATGAGCTTCCCATGGGAGTTACCTTGAGAGAACTGATCTACGAGCACGGCGGTGGAATAAAGAACAATCGCAAGCTCAAAGCGGTGATACCGGGCGGCGTGTCCACCCCGGTCTTAACCGCTGATCTTCTGGACGTGAAGATGGATTTCGACTCTCTGTACGAGGCCGGGTCACTTTTGGGATCAGGAGCGACCATCGTCATGGATGAAACCACCTGCATGGTCAAGGTGGCCTGGCGAATATCGAAGTTTTTCGAGCACGAGTCGTGCGGCAAGTGCGTCCCCTGCAGGGAGGGAACCAGATGGATCCGGCAGATCATGGGGCGAATCGAGAATGGTAAAGGTAGGGAAGAGGACATAGAACTTCTGCGCGACATCTGTACCAACATAGCCGGAAAGACGGTCTGCCCGTTGGCCGACGGCGCCGTGGTCCCGATCACAAGCACCATCGACAAATTCCGGGACGAGTATGAGTATCACATAAAGCACAAGAAATGCATGGTGGATTTGGGAGAGAGATTTATATGAGGCTGTCAACGGATTCAACGGATGAAACGGATGGAACCGCCAGCGGACTCGTCCTGCCCTTCGGTCCTGCCTCGCACTGAGTGCGCTCGGCACGAAGTGAGACCTCAGGGTCGAAGGAAGACTCAGTGTCGAAGGAAAGGCTTCGCCTGAAAGATTGAACGGATGTAACTCTTATGCTTCGACCCTTCGATAAACTCAGAGTGCTGAGTCTTCGACCCTGAGCTCAAGCAGATGGTTGCTCCCGGACGGGCCCGTCTGGGCGTCTGGGCAGACCGAGGGGTGAAGTCGAAGCACAAGCTTACAATAAATGGTTCGGAGTGAGGTACCCGGAACTAACGTAAAAAAGAGAAAACCGCTGAAGGATTCCGGCGGTTTCTGCAATTTCCCCGAAGACCGAAAGGGGCTTACCGACAGGCGTCTCTACTTGTACACCTCGTCGTGATTGCACTTGCAGACCCCAATGTGTTTCTTTCTGAACTTCCAGGAACCCTTGTCGGATTTGTACGAGGTGACCTGCAAGATATTCTCGATGGCTCCACCGCACTTGGGGCAGTTAACCACATGCGTTTCGCTCTTTACCTTGTCTGCAAACGTGGTGATCTTTCTGGGCATGGATTACTCTCCTTTAAATTTGCGCTATCGTAACCTACTCAGCATCATGCGCGGGCCGTCTCCCGCTTGAATTTAATATAAAAACGCATCTTGGCAAGGCTTTCTTTGAGTTGAAAAGAGTCAAAATCTTGCGCCTGACGGATGAGAACGGAAGTTCGTCATCTTCCAAGCAATGAGACTCCAACCAGTATCAGGGCGATCCCTATCCATTTAAAGGTGGAGAAGGGTTCGGCAAAAATCTGCCAGGAGAATAGAACTATTAAAACATAACCCAATCCCATCATCAAAGGGTAGGCATAGGATACGTCTATCCTGGACAAGACCACCATGTACATGGCGACGCTGGAGACATACGACACAAGCCCCAAAATCACGAAAGGGGTGGAGAAAATCTTGGTGAAGCTCACCAGAAGCTGATCCACCGAGATGACACCTATTTTGTTCATCCCCGCTTTTAGAAAAAGGTGACCACAGACATTTAGAACTATGGCGGAAAACATCATAATCATTACTGACATAACGGCTTCTCCTTCATATTCACTCACACCTCATGCGTAACCGAGTACAAACGCTGTGCTAATCTAAGATAATCTTTCGGAGTGTCAACACAAAACTTTCCCGGAAAGACCCTTATGCGTCAAGCGCGCCGAAGCTTTTGTCTTCGGCATCGTATCAGAAAACAATTGACAATGCCGGCATTTTACGTATTTTAAAAGAGGACAAAGAATTATGGGCTGTTTTGGCAAGTCCAGAGTAAAAGCTGACGATAATGAATGATGAAGTTCCTCCAAAGCTTCTGCTGCTTTTCGAAAGGAGCATCTTAGATGAGGTTTAAGTCGATGATTTTAGTCACCCTGGCGGCAGTTCTAGCGGTTCTATGTCAGAATCCTGCTGCCATGGCTTTTGAAGAGATTTATGCCCGGGTGTGGGTAAGCTCCATCCAGGAGAAAGGAAGGCTTTTGGGAGAGGAGGGGTTGATTGTTGATGCGGCTGGACCCAACTGGTTAGATGTGGTGATCGACTCAGAACAATTGAATGATTTGTTGGCAAAGGGTTACAATGTAGAGGTTGTTTTCTGGACCCCGGAAGAAAGAAATACGAGACTTTTTGGGAAGGACTGGGACAAGCAGTTTCACTCATACAGTGACCAGGTAGCGGAGATGCAGCAGGCGGCTTCAGATCATGCAGACATAATGATTCTGGATACGCTGGGTTACTCGGTTCAGGGCAGAATGATTCTGGGAGCCAAGATCAGCGATAATCCGGCTCTGGAGGAGAATGAGCCGGAATTCCGGATCATCGGATGCCATCACGGAAATGAATATATGTCGGTGGAGATGGCACTGCTCATGCTGGAGTATCTCACCGACAACTATGGATCAATCCCTCAGATAACGCACCTGGTGGATGATCTGGAGATATGGATCATCCCCATGATGAACCCGGATGGACGAACCGCCGGTTCGAGGTACAATGCCAATGGGGTAGACCTTAACAGGGACTACGGTTACATGTGGAAAGGCTTGACCCCGGATTACTTCTCTCAGCCGGAGACGAAGGTCATAAGAGAACATGGGATGAAGAACAACTTCTCCATTTCTCTCTCTTTTCATACCTCCGGCGACATAGTGAATCACGTTTGGAACTACAAGGATTTCCCGGTAGCCGACAGCGCCTTCGTGGTGGACATCTCTGAAGAATACGGGTCTTATAATGGTTACTGGGTGGTGGAAGGATATCAGTGGTACGTGACCAACGGAGATTGTAATGACTGGAGCTACGGTTCCAGGAGTTCAATAGATGCCACCATTGAGACGGACAATTACAACATTCCCAATGTCTGGAGCCAGAACAGGGACGCCATGCTGGCCATGATGGAGAGGACAGAGGACGGAGTCAGAGGAGTGGTTACCGCTGCCGGCACCGGAGAACCACTGGAGGCAATGGTTACGTGTACGGAATTTGGACTGCCGATTTACGCCGATCAAATAGTGGGCGATTATCAGAAGAATCTCTTGCCGGACACGTACACCTTGAAATTCTCGGCTAACGGGTATCAGGATTCCACCATCTCTGGAGTGGTAGTGAGCGGTGGCTCGCCCACCATCCTGAACGTGGCGTTAAGGCCTGCCCCGGACCTTTTTGCTGTACACGTCATTTCCTGCTATTTTTATGATCCCTATTCTTATCCCAACCAGTATACCAATAACCCTACCAATGCCTCAGCTGCTCTGGGATTTCCCGATGAAGTCTTTGCTTCCTTGGGTAAGGGGGGGCATGTTGAACTGGATATGGGCGAGAATACTCCCATTGTGGACGTTGAGGGAGACGATTTTACCGTTTATGAGATTGGCAGCTCTGACGGATACCATGTTTATTGGTGCACCTTTCCCTACGGGGGAAGTTGGTCCTTCATCGGCAGCGGGTTCGGCACCACCTCATTTGACATATCGTCTCTTCCCACGGATACCATCAGATATCTGAAGATCGTGGATGACAATGACGGCAGTTCCACTGAATGGTATCCGGGGTGTGACATCGATGCGGTCACCCATCCCCGGCCGGTTACCGGTCCGTCCCTGACCCTTTACACCTACCGGGTGGACGACGACAGCTCAGGCCAGAGCTCAGGCGACAATGACGGCAAGGTGGATTTCGGAGAGACCATAGAGCTTGGCCTGGTGTTAGAGAACATGGGGGATTCGACCGCTTACGCCGTCGAGGTGACTTTGAGAACAATCCATGCGGAGGTTACCGTGATCGACAGCCAAACCACCTTCGGCGACATACCGGCGGGCGATACCGCTTCGGGCGCCGCCTATTTGGTGTTCTCGGTGACCACAAACGTGAGTGACGGAGAAATCATCCCCTTCGAGTTGGACATAGACGCCGCCAACGGCAGCTGGAATTATGACGGCCCCGACCTGGCGGTACACGTTCCTGTGCTGGTCTACTTCTCAAAGGATATCGACGACTTCGTGGGCAACGGGAACGGAAAAGCCGATCCCGGAGAGACGTGCAATTTGACCGTGACTCTGAAGAATGAAGGCGGTCATGACGCTGCGCAGGTGGAGGCAGATCTGCTGTCATATGATCCTTACGTGACCGTCACCTCCGGGACGTCTGCCTATCCGAACCTGCCCCCCGAAAGTACGGAGGCTTCTCTGACCCCTTATCAGATCACCATCGAGGAAGAGTGTCCGGTAGGTCACTTTGCTTCCTTGATCCTGGAGATGAACGCGCAGGGCCCGTACGTCACAGCGGATACCTTCAGGCTTGTAGTCGGGCAGATTCCAATATTACTGGTGGACGACGACGACGGAGAGTCATACGAGACTTACTTTATCGCGGCTCTAGATTCGGTGGGATTTGCCTACGATGTTTGGACCTACCAGACTCAAGGAACTCCTACGGATTCCGTTCTGCAACTCTATCGAGCGGTGGTGTGGAGCACTGCAGATGATTACGGCACGATTTCAGAACCCAAAACCCTGACCCCCACCGATCAAGCCAGACTAATGACCTACCTGGACAACGGGGGAAACCTGTTTCTATCCAGCCAGGATCTCCTTCTGGACAACAACCCCAACACCTTTATCACGGACTACTTGCACGTGGCAGGGCACAACGACGATCAGACCGTGGGATCGGTATCGGGCATCAGCGAAGACACCATCTCTGATGGGATGTCCTTCAGCTTAAGCTATCCCTTCTTCAATTTCTCGGATCATCTCTTCCCCGGGACAGGCGCCGCCGGAATCTTCTATGAGACCGGAAAGGGCATTTCCGCCCCGAGAGCGGGAGTTCAAGCGGACCATAACCATATGAGCAGTCCCGCCAATCCTCTTGACTATTGTGCCCTTCGTTATCCCGATTCAGGGCCTTCAGCCTACAAGGTGGCCTTCCTCGCTTTCCCCTTCGAAGCGGTTCCGCAGGCCGGCGCGGACCCGGATAATTCATACGCCCTTATGAGACGGATCCTGGACTGGTTCAATGTGGGGGGAGAGATTCTACCCTACATACCGGGGGATGCCAACGGTGACCAGATAGTTAACGTGGGAGATGTAGTCTACCTGGTAAGCTATCTCTACAGGGACGGTCCCGCCCCTGATCCTTTGGCGGCGGGAGATGCTGATTGCGATGGGATGGTCAATGTTGGTGACGTGGTCTACTTGGTCAACTATCTCTACAAAGGGGGACCTGCTCCGTGCCAGGACGGGGATTAAAAAGTAACCGGTGGAGAAACAACTGATCCTATTCCAGAGGAAGAGGAGGACGATTCTGAGCCGCAAGTCGAAGCAGTCTGGTAAGGCAGTCCGATACCTCTTGCGTGGATGCTGCTAACTATCAAGGGGTTATGGTTATTACCTGATTAGCTGCTTCAATAGGGCCGACGGATTAGCGGTACCGCGCTCCCTCGATCCAGCGATCTTGATCTTCGTGATCGAGAATCTTTCGCGGAAAAGAAAGCCCTCTGGTTGTGATACAAACCAGAGGGCTTCTGTTTTCTCGAGAGCAATTGAGCGGGAAGATCACTTCATCAGAGACATCTTCTTGGTCTCTCTGAAGTCACCCGCCTGCATTCTGTAGAAGTAAATCCCGCTGCTCAAAGGAGTACCGTCCTCGCGCCTTCCGTCCCAGAGCACCGTGTGGTTTCCGGAATCCTGGTGGCCGTCAAACAATGTTCTCACCTTTTGACCCAGCACGTTGTACACGGTGAGCCTGACGTAAGAAGCCATGGGGAGGTAGTAGCTGATCTTAGTCTCCGGGTTGAACGGATTGGGGTGATTCTGGAATAGGGCGAAGCTCTTAGGGGTGTTAAGATTGTCGGTCCAGTCCTCGACGCCGCTCTCCTCTCTCACCTCCAGATGCACGGTAGTGGTGCTCTCCTGCCTGAAATTAACAGTACCTCTGATGAGAAGCTCATACCACCTCACTGGAGTGGATGGATGGGTCGATATAGTCAAGACAGATGTATCGTTCGGCGCAATCACAGGCGGATCGAAACTGAAGGAAGAACTCGGCGGTAACCCGCTGTCAAGGTACAGGGTGCAGGAAGCGGTGAAGCCGATGTCGGGGATCATTACTACGTGGAAAGTGGTATCATGTCCCGCAATCACCCACTGAGAATCAGGGTAAGCCTCAAGGTAGAATGCCCAGGTAGGAAGGGTTACCCAGAGTACGACATCCGCGCTGTGTTGTAGCGCTTTTCCACCCACCATCTCGGTTGCTGTCACGGTGAGAGAATAGAACCCTTCTGGGGTTGTATCTGGTACGGATATGTTCAGCTTCGTACTGTCCGTGGGAACCAAGGTCGGAGAGTCGAAGGTACCAACTGATCCTCCCGGCAAGTCGGCAACCTCCAGAGTGCAGGGCGAGTTGAATCCATTGATGGAAGTAAGCGTTACAATATAGCTGCTGTCGGTGCCTCGAGGCATGCGGAGGGTGTCCGGCAGAACCTCTATGGCGAAATCCTCCTCTACAATCGAGAAGACCTGGTCACTTGTGTCACACGGAGAGCTGTCATCCTCATCACATATCTTCACCAGGCAGTTATCCGAGGGGCTATCGGGTATTGTCCAAGAATAACTCCCCGGCGCAGCCGGAGTGCTGCTGACCACCGTCGTCCAGTTTGAGCCTCCATCTATGCTGTACTCTATCTTGACGTTGTCCAGGCAATCGAAGGTCCAGGTGATGTCGTGTGCACTCCCCATGCCCCAACTCTCACCACCGTTGGGCGCAGTGACCGCGACGGCCTCAGCCTGCACTACACCATCGTCACAGCACGAGTCAGACTCACCACATTCGTTATAGGCGCTCACGCAGTACCGGTAAGTGGCTCCGGGAGAGGCGGTTAGATCATCGTAACAGGTGATGTCAATTCCCACGCTGTCCAGCTTGGCAGCATCCCGATAGATGTAGAAGCCTGTCTCATCGTCTGAGTTATCAGTCCAGCAGAAGTGAACACTATCACAGAGATCATCGCTGGCGATACAGTCCGTGGGAGCAGCTGGAGGAGCTTGCCTGGTACCATCGTCACAGCACGAGTCAGACTCACCACATTCGTTATAGGCGCTCACACAGTACCGGTAGGTGGCTCCGGGAGAGGCGGTGAGATCA
>CBDUQU010000030.1:0-24535 GCA_965369445.1 uncultured bacterium
GAGGGAGAGACCGGAATTGACTACGACTTTTCGACCAGCACGACCGACCCCGAAGAGGACAGCATATTCTATTGGTTCGATTGGGGAGACGGCATCAACTCCGGTTGGTTGGGGCCTTTCGCCTCTGGAGATGTTTGCACCACGTCAAACTCCTGGAGCGATCCGGGTACCTACTCCGTCAAAGCGAAAGCCAAAGATACCTTTGGTCACGAAAGCAACTGGTCGGAATCGCTTATCATCAGTGTCTACGCCCGCGGCGACTGCAACGGGGACGGAACGACAGATGTAGGGGATGTCGTCTATTTAGTGAATTATCTCTACAAGAATGGTCCCGCTCCAAGTCCAGTGCAGGCAGGGGACTGCAATTGCGATGGAACTGTCGATCTGGGGGATGTAGTACACCTGGTCAACTACCTTTACAGAGGTGGACCCACACCGGGCTGTTAATGGAACAGGTGAGACGCTCATTACAGGAAGAAATTGGTTGCTTTTCCTGAAAAGCGGTTATCTTGTATGTAGGGTCAGGAGGAAAGAGACGAATGGGTATAATCAGCCGATCTGCAAGCCGTCTGATCAGCAGCTTGTTTGCTGGCATTGCGGTCTTGGCCGTCGCTTCAGCGTCACTCGCCGCTGATGTTCTGACTATTGAGGTCGATGCCGGAGAGTATCAGATTATCAATCGCGATCGAGGCCAACTTATCAAGATGGAGGGATTCGGTTACCTCAAGGTTCCGGGCAAACCGATGCTTCCTTCCAAGAATTTCCTAATTGCCTTACCGCCTGGTGCCAGGGTTCAATCAGTTGAAGTCAGGGGGTTTGGCTCTGAGCAATTGCCGGGCACCTACCAGATCATGCCAACTCCGCCGATCCTGCCCTTGGCTGATGCGCCGCAATACCAGGAACTAGTAGAAGAGCTACAACTTGAGTGGCAGGAGAATAACCAGACAGTCTACTCCTCAGATCAGGTCTATCCGAAAGAAAGAGGAAAACTGAAAACTTTAGGAACCCTGCGGAAATACTCCTACGTCTCGGTCTCCTTCTACCCTTTCAGCTACCATCCACTATCAGGCCGATTAGTCCACTACCATGCTGCACAGATCACCATTGAGTACAACTTGCCTTCTCCTGGCACAATCGAAGCTCAGGGCGCCGAGGAATCGAAGTGGGACGACCTGGCTGACAAGAAAGCCGCAGAGTTGTTTGTCAACTATGATGAAATGAAAGGACGGTATCAACCTACAGGTTCGCCGCGAGACACTGAGTCGCAAACCTGCGATTACGTGATCATTACGTCCAACACACTTCAGAGTGCCATCGTCGCTTCGAACTTTCCGGATTGGAAGGCTTCCTTGGGATACAACGTCAGAACCGTATTTATCACCGACACTGAGATAGCCGGTCAAGCAGGCGTCGACTTAGCGGAAAAGATTCGCAATTTCCTCAGATACAACTATATCCCCTGGGGTATCGAATATGTCCTTCTGGTAGGCGATTATGTAACCATCCCCATGCGGTACTGCTATCCTGGCGGCAGCGACGTGCCCACTGACTACTACTATGCAGATTTATCCTATTCGGATGCCGACTCCTGGGATTCCGATGGCGACGGGGTCTACGGTGAATACGGTCAAGACAGCCCTGACTTCTTAGCCGAGGTCTCTGTGGGCCGGATTCCCACAGACGACGGCACCCGGATAACTTACACCCTGAACAAACTGGTCGCCTTTGAACAGGACACTGGATCGTGGAAGGATCAGGCTTTGCATGCGAATGCCATATCCCGCTTTGCCAATCAGGATCACGATAGCGTGACCTTCGTAGAAGGCCACTGTCTCTATTCGATAGAAGCAGACCTGATGAATGGCTGGACAATCAGCCATTACAGCGAGCAGGAAGGTCTATCTACTTCCGGTTACCCCTGGCCTGCACTGAGCGAATCGGCGTTTATCAATGATTGGCGAAACGGGCAATACGGCGTCGTCAATTGGTATGGCCATGGCTCGTGGTCCCACGTAGTACGAATGGTATGGGTGTGGGACGATGGGGACGGCGTGCCGGAAACAGACGGATCCGATCTAATAGAACAGCCAGCATTCGTCTCCGTATGGAGCAATCTGGATGACGACCATCCTTCCATCGTTTTCGCCATCTCGTGCAATGTGGGCTGGCCGGAGCCTCAAGCCGGTGGAAATCTGGGAATTGATCTGCTGACCGAACCCGGATTCGGCTCTTCGGCAGGTATAGTGAGTGCCACCAGATCCGGGTGCGCTACAGCGGATTGGTTTGGAAGACCGGCGGGCATTGATGCGATATGCTATGAATTCAACCGTTATATGATTACTGAATTGAGGAGGATAGGCGACGCCATCTACGATTCTAAATTCTACTGCAATCAGAACTATGCATGGGACCACTATTACGAATACAGGAATATGTTTGGCTTAAACCTCTATGGCGACCCCTCACTGGTCAGAGAAGGAGTCTCGGGATTCACCTGCGGTGACTGCAACGGCGACGGGATAGTGGACGTTGGGGACGTAGTCTTTCTGGTAAACTATCTGTACAAGAATGGCTCCGCTCCGGATCCCGTGCAAGCGGGAGACTGCAACTGCGACAGCACGGTTGACCTTGGAGACGTCGTTTATCTGATTAATTACCTGTTCAAGCAGGGCTCGCCTCCTGGCGGCTGTTGAGCGCGGAGTTTTCAGAAGGCATGCATATTCCTTAATCGGAGGAGGTCAATAGATGAATAAGACCAGGCACTTAAGACAGAGTTTTGCGATCGGAATGACTTCAGTGCTTTTGTTCTCGGTCCTCGCTTCGACAGCAGTTGCATCCGACCTTCTGACGATAGACGTAAGCGCTGGCCACTATGACATCGTAAACAAGGGCGCCGAGCATATGATCGAAATGGAGGGATTCGGCTATTTGATGGATCCGGGAAAGCCGATGCTTCCATCCAGGAGCTTCCTTATTGCTCTGCCGCCTGGCGCCAAAGTTCAATCTGTGGAGGTCAAGGACATCGGCTCAGAGCAATTACCGGGCGCATACCGAATTATGCCGACTCCACTCATACGGCCTATGACCGACCTTGGGCAGGGTCGGGAATTCATCGAACGATTAGAACGCGAATGGGAAGACAACAACCGAGCCGTTTACTCATCCGACCAGGCTTACCCGACGGAACGCGGAGAGCTCAAAGGTTCGGGTACCTTGCGAAAATACTCCTACGCCTCTGTCTCCTTCTATCCATTCAGCTACCATCCACAATCGGGCCGACTCATATACTGCCCAGCCGCACAGATTAGCGTCGAGTACGAGCTACCTTCTCCGGGCACAGAAGAAGCTAAGAAGGTCGAGGAGATGAAGTGGGACAACTTGGCAGATGAAAGGGCATCAAGGCTGTTCGTGAACTACGAGGAGATGAAGGGATTGTATCAGCCAACAGGGCTACGATCCGGCGCCTCATCACAGACGCACGACTATGTGATCATCACCACCAGCGCCCTTCAAAGCTCTATTATTGCCTCCAACTTCCTGAACTGGAAGACTTCATTGGAATATAACCCCAGGATCGTCTTAACTACTGACCCCGAGATAGCCGGTCAAGCTGGTGCCGACCTTCCGGAGAAGATTCGAAACTTCCTCAGATACAACTACATTCCCTGGGGCATCGAATATGTTCTTTTAGTCGGCGATCATGCCACCATTCCCATGCGCTACTGTTACCCGGACTCCACAAACCACCTAAGTGGAGCCGGCGACCCGTCGTCCTGGCCCTGGGCCGGCGACGTTCCCACCGACTATTACTATGCAGATCTGTCCGGTCCTGATGCAACCTCCTGGGATTCGGACGGCGACGGTTTCTGCGGCGAATACCGGCAGGACAACCCCGACTTCTTAGCCGAGGTCTATGTGGGTCGCATTCCCACCAGCATCGGCTCCCGCATAACTTACACCCTCAACAAACTGGTTGCTTTTGAGCAGGATACCGGAGCCTGGAAGCAGCAGGTTCTGCATGCCGGTGCCATCGCCTATTTTGAGAACGAAGATTACAGCGGCCGGGATTTAGGAGACGGCGCCGCCATCCTGGATTCAATCGAGACCGATATTATGGGCGGTTGGACTATAAGCCACTACAGCGAGCAGGGAGGCCTGGGACCTTCCGCCTACGATTGGCCTGCGCTGAACGAAATCGCATTCATCGGTGACTGGCGGAACGGCCAGTATGGGGTGGTAAACTGGTCCGCTCACGGCTGGTCGAACCGGGTGGCCCGGAAGGTATGGGCATGGGACGATGGAGACGGTGTTCCGGAATCCAACGAGATGTCGTGGCCCGATATGATCAGCATCACTTCCAACTTGGACGATGACTTCCCATCCATCGTCTACGCAGTCTCCTGTTTGGTGGGCTATCCGGAACCGAATGCCTGGGGCAACATGGGAATCGACCTCTTGACCAAGCCCTCGTATGGCGCCTCGGTCGGGGTCCTCAGCGGTACCCGGGTAGTCTGGGTGTCTAAGGGCGACGGAGAACTGCTCTGTTATGAATTCAATCGTTTCCTGATTGATGGCCCGGCCGGACCCGAAAGAGTCGGCAACGCCCTGTACGACTCGGAGTTCTTCTACAACCAAAACTACACCTGGAACCACTATTCTGAATACTGGAACCCATTCGGCTACAACCTTTATGGCGATCCGTCACTGGTCCGAGAGGGAATCTCCACATTTACCTGCGGTGACTGCAACAACGACGGAACGATAGATGTCGGGGACGTAGTTTATCTGGTGAACTATCTGTACAAGAATGGCTCCGCTCCGGATCCCCAACAGGCCGGAGACTGCAACTGCGATGCCACTGTTGACCTTGGGGACGTCGTCTATCTGATTAACTACCTCTACAAGCAGGGCTCGCCTCCTGGCGGCTGTTGAGGCTGGAGTTTTGAGAAGGGACGCGTATTCTTAGTAGAAGGAGGTCAGTAGATGAGCAAGAGAAAACACTTGAGCCGCAATTTGGCGATTGGGATCATTTCAGTACTTTCACTCTCTGCCCTGGTCCCGACGGCGGCTGCATCCGACATTTTGACAATAGACGTGAGCGCAGGCCAGTACCAAATCGTCAACAAGGGCACCGAGCAGATGATCGAGATGGAAGGATTCGGTTACCTGATGGTTCCGGGGAAACCGATGCTTCCTTCCAAGAACTTCCTGATTGCTTTGCCACCAGGTTCCAGAGTCGTGTCCGTAGAGGTCCAAGGCATCCGGGCTGAGCAGTTGCCGGGAGATTATAGAATCATACCCACTCCGCCGATTTTGCCGTTGGCTGATGCAGCGCATTACCGGGAGCTTGTGAATGAGCTGCGAAGTGAGTGGTATGACAACAACCAGATGGTCTATTCAGATGATCAAGCTTATCCCAGCGTGAGGGGAAAACTGAATAGTTTGGGTACTCTGCGAAAGTACTCGTATGTTTCGGTCTCCTTCTACCCTTTCAGCTACCATCCACAATCGGGCCGATTAGTCCACTTCCATGCCGCACAAATCAATATCCGTTATGACGTGCCTTCTCCTGGCACAGCGGAAGCTCAGCAGGTCGAGGAATCGAAGTGGGACAACCTGGCTGACGAAAAGGCCTCAAGGTTGTTTCTCAATTATGAGGCGATGAGGGGGCTGTACCAACCCACAGGATCAAAGCCTGCCAACTCAGCGCAGACGCATGATTATGTTATCATCACCACCACTTCCCTTCAAAGCGCAATCGTCGCTTCGAACTTCCTGAACTGGAAAGCCTCCTTGGGGTACAATGTTCGAACCGTATTCATCACAGACCCTGAGATAGCCGGTCAAGCTGGCGGCGACCTGGCTGAGAAGATTCGCAACTTCCTCCGAAATAACTACGTTTCCTGGGGAATCGAATACGTCCTGTTGATCGGCGACTACGCCACCATTCCCATGCGCTATTGTTATCCTGACCCAGCAAACCACACCAATCAGGCAGGCATCCCCAACGCAACCAGCGGAGAGAACCCGACCGATTACTACTATGCAGACCTGTCTGATCCGGACGACGTCTCCTGGGACTTAGACGGTGACGGATACTACGGTGAATATGGTCATGACAACCCCGACTTCTTGGCCGAGGTATACGTTGGGCGCATTCCGACCAACAACACCGCTCGAATCACTTATGCATTGAACAAATCGGTCAGTTCTGAACAGGACACCGGATCCTGGAAGAACAGTGCATTGCACGGCGGGGCGTTCTGGTATCTTACCAACGAGGACAACAACGGCAGACCGGCATACGACGGGGCCACCTGCATGAACGAGATCGAGACCAATCTTATGGCCGGCTGGACAGTCAGTCACTACAGTGAGCAGGGAGGTCTGGAGATTTCTACGTTTCCCTGGCCAGCCCTGAGTGAGGCGGCCTTTGCCAGCGATTGGCGAACCGGGCAATACAGCATAGTAAACTGGGGCGCTCACGGTTGGACTGACGGAGCGGCCCGGAAAATCTGGGCATGGGACGACGGGGATGGAGTTCCGGAAAACTCGGGTCCCAATGAGATGTCATGGCCCTATTTCATCGGCACATCTTCCAGCCTGGACGACGATCATCCATGCATCCTCTTCCCTATCTCATGCGTGATCAACTACCCGGAGCCCAACGCCTGGGGCAACATGGGGATCGATCTGCTGACGGAACCATCGTACGGGGCGTGCGTCGGAGTTCTCGCCGCAACGCGGATAGTCTATGGCTCGTCGGGATGGCCCACCAATCCGGGCGGCGGTGAATCAATGTGCTACGAGTTCAATCGCCACATGATAGACGGCCCCAGCGGGCCCGAGAAGGTGGGAGACGCGGTCTATAACTCCAAGTTCTTCTGCCACGACAACTACGGCTTTGCCCATTTCGCCGAATACTGGAACATGGTCACTTACAACCTCTATGGCGATCCGTCGCTGGTGAGGGAAGGGATATCCCAGTTCACTTTTGGCGACTGCAACGGCGACGGGATCTTAGATGTCGGTGACGTTGTCTATCTTGTCAACTACTTGTACAGGAACGGATCTGCTCCCGATCCGGTGGAAGCCGGGGATGCCAATTGCGACGGGATCGTTGATGTTGGCGACGTGGTTTATCTGACAAACTATCTTTACAGAGGCGGAAACCCACCCGGCTGTTGAGACAGAGCTAACGAATATTCTGCGACAAACACGAAAGCCCCAGCTCTCAGAGAAGCTGGGGTTTTTCTTTCGTCGCGAGATGTTTGTCGGGCAGATCGGTAGGTCGGGTTGCGACCGGAGGGAGCTACCCGACACCCGCGATGTTTGTCGGGCAGGCGTACGCCAGCCCGACCCACTTCAACCCAGGTTCGGCTGAAGCCGAACATTCCACGCTCAACGTTAATAGTACAGTTTTGCTTGACTTTTTTCACTTTTGGATTATTATTAATTTGTGCTTGCTGTTTTACTTTCATATTGTCATTCTAACTAACACGAGAGGAGAGGACTATGCCAATCCCTAAGGCGACAAAGAGCATCACGATCTTGCTTATCTCCGTCGTAATGCTGTCTTTTGGTGGCATCCTTGCGGCAGCCGAAGCGGCGGCTGACGTGGTCAGCGTGCCCATACCCATCGGCGATTACCGCGTCGACCAAGTCCAAGAAGGACGGAGGGTTTCAGTCGAGGACTTCGGTCGATTGCTGGTTCCGGGGAAACCGAACCTACCGTCAAAGATCTTTGCCATAGCAATACCTCCTGGCGCTGAGGTAGCCGGGGTCACCTTTGACCTGGGTGAGGGCATAGTGCTGCCCGGCACCTACAAAATACCACCCTGTCCCCTGCCCAGAGTCATCTGCCAGGAAGACCCTTTGCTGTATGAAAGAGACAGGCGGATGTATGAGGAGAACTACAACTCGGTCTACGGAAGCAATCAGCCGTACCCAGCCTCGGTCGGAGAGGTTGTTCGCACCGCAGGCTTCCGGAAGTACAATCTGGTTGACGTGAGAATCACGCCATTCTCCTATCGTCCTCAATCGGGTCAGCTAACCTACTATCCGGAAGTCACCGTTCGTGTGAACTATACTCTTCTCAAGAGTCTTTCTCCTCAGGAAATGATCGCCGATAACCTTCCGCGACAGGAACGGATTGCACAAGAGATCATCCTCAATTATGATCAAGCTCAGGGCTGGTATCCCGGCACGGTGGGAGAAAAGGAGGATTATGACTTCGTCATCATCACCCTGGATGCCTTGACCTCAGCAGTGGCTCCTCTGGCCAGCTGGGAAATGACCAAAGGCAGAACGGTGAACGTAGTGACAACCTCCTGGATTAACTCCAACTACACTGGTTACGATCTGGCCGAGCGGATGAGGAACTTCCTTAGAGACAAGTACCCCTCTGGCGAATGGGGCATAGAAGACGTGCTGCTGGTCGGCCACTACGATGACGTTCCCATGCGCCGCACGGAGCAGGATCTGGGATACGGAAAACCAGAGACCGATTTTTACTATGCCGAGCTTTCCCTTCCCGACAATGAGTCCTGGGATGCCGATCAGGATCATCGCTGGGGCGAAAACTCAGACCCCATCGATTTCTATAACGAGGTTAACGTAGGAAGAATTCCCTGGAGCGATGCTTCCACCGTCCAGCACATCTGCCAGAAGTCCGTGGCCTATGAGCAGAACGACAATCCGACGTTTAAGAAGAACATACTTCTTCTGGGAGCTTTCTTCTGGGATAACGATCCCAATCCGCGCACGGACAATGCCGTGCTCATGGAAGCCAAGGTGGATCAGCCCTGGATGTCCGACTGGACCATGACCCGGATGTACGAACAGGGGTACTCCACCTATCCGATGGATTACAATCTCACTTACAACAACGTGCGCTCGGTCTGGTCGTCCGGCACGTTCGCCTTTGTGAACTGGGCCGGGCACGGGTCGCCTACCTCCTGCCATATCTATCATGGCACCGGCGAGGCTTTCGCCTCCACGTCCACCTGTCCCTATCTCAACGACGACTACCCGGCGATCTGTTTCGCCGACGCCTGCAGCAACTCGGACACCGATTATCTGAACTTAGGTCAGGCTATGTTACAGCAGGGAACGGTGGGCTTTGTGGGTGCTACCAAGGTTGCCCTCGGATGTCCCGGCTGGAACGATCCGTACGACGGTTCCAGTCAGTCGTTGGACTACTTCTTTACCATCTGTGTTACTTCCGGAGACTACACTCAAGGAGAGGCTCTCCAATGGGCATTAAGAGAAATGTACACCAACGGGCTGTGGTCTTATCTTAAGTACGAAACGTTTGAATGGGGGGCACTATGGGGCAATCCGGATCTCGGAATGGGTGCCACCGCATCCCTCAGTATCCTTCTCCCCGACGGCGTGCCCGAGTTAATCGAGCCCGGCGTCCCCACCACGATCACTGTGGAGATCAATGAGAGCGGTGATACGTACGTGCCTGGCTCGGGTATGCTTCACTATCGGTACGATGTTGGCACCTATCTTACCTTGCCTCTGGTCTCTCTCGGTGGTGATCTTTACGAAGCCACCTTGCCGGCGGCGCAGTGTGACGACCGTCCCGAATATTACCTCAGCGCCGAGGGATTCGCCTCCGGAGTGCTGTATAACCCGCATGATGCTCCCGCCACCGTCTACTCCTCGCAGGTGGGAGAAATTACCGTGTTGTTCGCTGACGATTTCGAGACCTATCTCGGGTGGACTGTCGAAAACGATCCCTATCTTACAGACGGTGCCTGGGAGCGCGGCGTTCCGGTGGGGGGCGGAGATCGAGGCGATCCACCCACTGACTTCGATGGCTCAAGCAATTGCTATCTCACAGATAACGTAGATGGGAATTCTGACGTCGATGACGGGATCACCTGGTTAATCTCGCCAACTTTAGACCTTAGCACGGCCTTAGACGCCGAAGTTCATTACGCTCTGTGGTATACCAACAACAATGGGGCTGATCCCAACAACGATCTATTCCTAGTCCATGTCTCTAACAACAATGGCGCAGATTGGATCTTAGTTGAGACGATTGGGCCTGTAACCTCCAGAGGGTGGAAAGAGAAAAGCTTCAAGGTAAGCGATTTTGTCACGCCCACCAGCCTGGTCAAAGTCCGCTTTGAGGCCTCAGACCTGAATGACGGTTCTGTGGTGGAAGCAGGTATTGACGCCTTCACAGTTTCGGTCTTCGAGTGTGGTGAGTACATTTGTGTAGACGGTGACGGCGATGGTTATGGTGATCCCGGGCATCCAGAAAACACCTGCCCGGACGATAACTGCCCGACCGTGTACAATCCGGATCAGGCGGACGCTGACGGCGATGGGATGGGTGATCTCTGCGACGCCTGCACCGATACCGACGGCGATGGCTACGGTAATCCTGGATTTCCTGAGAACACGTGCGATGATGATAACTGCCCGCTTGCCTACAATCCGGATCAGGAGGACTCCGACAGCGATGGCGCCGGTGATTCGTGTGATGTATGTCCAAACCACCCCGACGATGACTGCTGCAATCCGTCCGGGACTAACCTCCCGCCGCAGATAACCTCTTCTGCCAGCGTGATGGCGACCCCATCCCCCGGTGTTCCGTTTGTGTACGTTGCCAAAGCATCCGACATAAACTGCGACGGGTCCGAGCTGGTCATCGGCTTTTTCGATATCCCCTTCTGGTGCACCGTCTCTGACGATACACTGTCCGGACCCGTGGGCTGCGATTATGCCGACACCTCGTTCAAAGTGACGGTGTCGGATGGTACTGCGGCCGATACCCTGACGGTAATTGTAACCATCGACCATTCCAATGTGGCGCCGTCGATAACCTCGATGGGAGACACCGTGGTGGTCGCGGCCGGTGCGGCTTTCGTCTATTGTCCTACCATAGTGGATCCGGATGATGAGACTCACCTGATCACCTACCTGGACTATCCGAACTGGTGCTCGGTTCAGAACGACTCGCTTCTCGGCGTTGCTCCCGACACGGCATCCCTGGAACCGTTGACCGTGGCAGCTAAAGATTATTGCAATGCCGACACTCTGTCCTTCGTGGTGCGAACCTATCTTGCAGGCGACGCCAACGCCGACGGTGTAATTGACATCGGCGACGTGGTCCACTTAGTAAACTATCTGTATAGGAGCGGACCTCCTCCCGACCCCTCAGAAGCAGGAGATGCCAACTGTGACCAGACGATTGACATCGGTGACGTGGTCTACCTGATCAACTATCTCTTTAAAGGTGGACCGGCACCGGGCTGTTAGCTAATTCTAAACAAGTCAGACTGCTGCGCAACAATCAGCCCCGACCCCGTTTAAGGCGGGGCCGGGGCTTTTTTCTCTTCTACGCTTTCGCGTTCCGAAGCCCGCAGGGGTTCGGGTCATACCTGATCATTCCAGGCCTCGGCGCAACGTTTTGCTTGACTTTCTGGAGTTTTGAGTTATAATAAAATGGTACGGTATGTGTGAACGTATACAGAGGTAGTAGTTACACTAACCTCAAAGGAGGAAGGAATGAAAGAGTGCGGAAGGGTAGTGGTTTTCCTTATCGCTTTGCTGGCGGTGAGCGGCCTCGCCGTGAGCGCTGATGATGGGGTAGTCAGTGTTCCTGTCCCCATCGGAACGTACCAGATCGAAAGTACGCCGCAAGGACAGTATATCTCCGTGGAGGACTTCGGTCGCATCCTGGTTCCAGGAAAGCCGGACCTGCCTTCGAAGATCTTTGCCATAGCGATCCCGCCGGGAGCCGAGGTGGCTGAGGTCACCTTCGATGTAGGACAAGGTATACTCCTTCCCGGAACCTATAACATAGTACCGACCGTTCTGCCAAGAGTGATCGGCGAGGAAGATCCACTGGTCTATGCACGAGAGAGACAGGGGTATGAAGAAAACTATAGTACAGTCTATGGAAGCGACCAGCCGTATCCGGCCTCGGTGGGAGAGTTCGTTCGCACCGCCGGTTTCAGGAAGTACAACCTGGTGGACGTCAGAGTCAGCCCTGTCACTTATCGCCCCCTCTCCGGCCAATTGACCTATCATCCTTATGTCACCATCCACGTCAGTTATACCTATCCCAAAGGTTTTTCCGCAGATGACATTATGATCGACAACCTGCCGCGGAAGGAACAACTGGCACGGGAGATCATCCTCAACTATGATGAAGCTCAGAGCTGGTATCCCGCCGCGATTGGCGGAAAGGAGAGCTTCGACTTCGTTTTCATCACCCTTGAGAGTTTGGTCTCTCAGGTGGCGCCCCTGGTGACCTGGGAAATCAGCAAGGGCAGAACCGTAAACGTGGTCACCACTTCCTGGATCAGTGCCAACTATTCCGGCTGGGATTTGACCGAGAGGGTAAGAAACTTCCTGCGGGACAAGTATCCCTCGGAGGAGTGGGGGATTGAGGACGTGCTTTTAGTCGCTAATTACAACGATCTGCCCCCCCGCCGGGTCTGGCAGGACCTTGGATACGGGAAACCGGAGACCGATTTCTATTTCGCGGAACTTTCCAAACCGGACAGCCTCTCCTGGGACGGCGACGGAGATCATCAATATGCTGAGAATTACGTGGATCTGGTTGATTACTATGCCGAGGTAGTCGTGGGAAGAATCCCCTGGAGTCAGGCTTCAACCGTCCAGCAGATCTGCGGGAAGTCGGCTGCCTATGAACAGAACCAGGATCCTGCATTCAAGAAGAACATTCTCCTTTTGGGCGCCTACTTCTGGGACAACACGGACAACGCAGTACTTATGGAGACCAAAATCAATCAGTCCTGGATGTTTAGTTGGACCAAGACCCGCATGTACGAGCAGGGTCACTCCATCTATCCCTCGGATTACAACCTGACATACAGCAACGTGTTATCCGTCTGGTCCTCCGGCCAGTTCGCCTTCGTTAACTGGGCCGGTCATGGATCCCCCCATTCAGTCCATGTCATGTATTCAAAGGGCAGCGCCTTCGCCACCACGTCCACCTGCCCCAGCCTCAATGACAATTATCCGTCGATTGTCTTCGCGGATGCCTGCAGCAACTCCGACACTGACTATGGCAATATCGGTCGGGCCATGCTGGGGCAAGGAGCGGTAGGCTTTCTGGGCGCCACAAAGGTTGCATTAGGAAGGCCGGGCTGGAACAATCCTTACAGCGGCTCCAGCCAGTCGTTCGACTACTTCTTTACCACCTGTGTCACCTCCGGAGATTACACTCAGGGCCAGGCTCATCAGTGGGCTCTAATCCACATGTATGAGAACGGCCTCTGGTCCAGCCCGAAATACGAACATTTCGAGTGGTCATCCTACTGGGGCAATCCCAACCTGGGGATGGGTCCTGTGATTTCGAGTTATCCTCCGGCGACACCGGCAACACCTACCGGGACGGCTGAGGCGCCGCCGGGAGTAGAACACGATTTCTCCAGCAGCACCACCGATCCGGAGGGAGAGAACATATTCTACTTGTTCGACTGGGGAGATGGTACAGACAGTGATTGGCTTGGACCATACAATTCCGGAGAGACATGCACCGCATCCAAGTCTTGGGCTGACGCGGGTTCCTACGAAGTGCAGGTAAAGGCCAAGGACATCTACGATCGCGAGTCTGGCTGGTCACAACCGCTCTCAGTAGCCAGATACGTACGCGGTGACTGCAATGACGATGACGTAATAGACATCGGGGACGCGATTTACCTGATCAATTACCTGTACAAGAGCGGCCCCGCTCCCGATCCCCCACAAGCCGGTGACGTCAACTGCGACTCCGGATGTGAACTGGCCGACGTGGTCTTCCTGGTCAACTATCTGTTCAAGAGCGGCCCGCCCCCGGACTGTTAGTGGGCAGGATGACCAGCCCGTTTTGACTGCACAAAGAAAAGCCCCGACTCTTGCGGAGTTGGGGCTTTTCTTTCGCCCAGTTATCCTTGACTTTTTTGGCTTTCGGGTTATAATTAGATTAGTATGGTTCTGAAGGATAAACGCGCTGGCAGCGTAATTCAATCTCAAAGGAGGAGAGGATGCAGAACTGCAGAAGGGTAGTGCTTATCCTGATGTCGGTGCTGATGGCAGGCGGCATCATGGCACATGCCGAGGATGGGGTAATCAGCGTACCTGTTCCCATCGGACCGTATGAGATTAGACCCACCCAACTGGGACACGAGGTCTACGTTGAGAACTTCGGCCGGCTGCTGGTTCCGGGAAAACCGAATGTGCCATCAAAGATCTTCGCCGTTGCCATTCCTCCCGGGGCTGAAGTTGCCAGCGTCACCTTTGACATGGGAGAAGGTATAGTCCTTCCAGGCACGTATGACATAGCTCCTTCTCGCTTGCCCAGGGTCATCGGCGAGGAGAATCCCGAACTCTACGCACGGGATCAGCAGATGTATGAGGCCAACTTCAACTCGGTTTACACAAGCGATGAACCTTATCCCGCCTTGGTCGGAGAGGTCGTACGCACCGCTGGATTCAGGAAGTACAACCTGGTAGACGTCAGAGTCACGCCGTTAACCTATCGCCCTGTCTCCGGTGAATTGACCTATCACCCTCAAGTCACTGTCCACGTCAGCTATACTTTTCCCAAAGATTTTTCCGCCGAAGACGTGATGATTGACAACCTTGCGCGGAAGGAACGAATCGCAGAGGAGATCATCCTTAACTATGATCAAGCCCGGAGCTGGTATCCAGACGTTACCGGAGCCAAGGAGAGCTTTGACTTCGTCATCATCACCCTGGATGCCTTGACCTTCTCTGTAACTCCGCTGGTGGACTGGGAGACCAGCAAGGGGAAAAGCGTAAACGTAGTGACTACCTCCTGGATTAACACCAACTACACCGGCTACGATCTGGCCGAGAAGATGAGGAATTTCTTAAGAGACAAGTACCCGTCGGGTGAATGGGGTATTGAAGATGTACTGCTGGTTGGTGATTACGATGACGTGCCCATGCGTCGCACTGAGCAGGATGTTGGATACGGAAAGCCAGAGACTGACTTATACTATGCCGAACTATCCCTGCCGGATAATCAGTCCTGGGATGCTGATCAGGATCACCGCTGGGGCGAGCATTCAGACCCAATCGATTTTTATTCTGAGGTCAACGTTGGGAGAATCCCGTGGAGTGACGCTGCAACTGTTTTCAGCATTTGTGAAAAGTCTGCTGCTTACGAGCAAAACTCAGACCCTGCATTTAAGAAGAACATCCTCCTTTTGGGCGCCTTTTTCTGGGACGATACGGACAACGCAGTTCTTATGGAAGCCAAGGTCGACCAGCCCTGGATGTGGGATTGGACCATAACGCGCATGTACGAGCAGGGCTCTTCTACCTACCCTTCAGACTACGACCTGAAATTCAACAACGTCAGGTCTGTCTGGTCGTCCGGCCAGTATGCCTTCGTGAACTGGGCCGGCCACGGCTCGCCCTATGCCGCCGCCATATGGTTCTCCACTCACGAGGCTTTTGTCTCTACTTCCACTTGCCCGAATCTCAACGACGACTATCCGTCAATCATCTTCGCTGATGCCTGCAGTAATTCTGATACCGATCATCAAAACATTGGTCGAGCCATGTTGGCACAGGGCGGAGTTGGTTTTCTTGGCGCCACCAAGGTGGCATATGGAATGGGTGCCTGGGACGATCCCTATGATGGCTCAAGTCAGTCGTTCGACTATTTCTTTACCACCAGCGTTACCTCCGGAGATTACACTCAGGGCGAGGCACATCAGTGGGCTTTGAGACATATGTACACTAACGGGCTCTGGTACATGGTCAAGTTCGAGATGTTCGAGTGGGGAGCCTTCTGGGGCAACCCCGCTCTCAGCATGGCATCCTATGTCCTGCGTGGAGACGCCAACGGAGATGGAGTAATAGATCTTGCTGACGTTGTCTATCTGATAAACTATCTATACAGAAGCGGCCTGGCCCCGGATTCCCCCGAGGCCGGAGACACCAACTGTGACGGAACAGTTGACATCGGCGACGTGGTCAATTTGATCAACTATCTTTACAAAAACGGTACTGCACCAGGGTGCTGAGTCTTCGACTACGAACGGACGCACTCGAAATCAATCGGCCCCAGCTCGCTCAGAGCTGGGGCTTCTTCATTTGAGTTCTTAGGGCCAAGGCAAGCTTCGCCCTTAGGTGCGTAAGCTCTCCTGTAGTCACCCAATTCATTAGGCGGTTTTGGTGTTGATCCACCGGGGCGAATTCCGCCACCCCCTCCCCTGCTCGATCCTTCGACTTGCTCCCTTCGGTCTGCCCAGACGGGCAAGCGTCTGCTTGAGCCTCAGGGTCGAAGACAGGATGGTGAGCTTGTCGAACCATGAATCGAACAACTACCTCCCGCGACTAACACTTGTTGGCGCTAACTCACCGGTTTGATCATAGCGGCGGGAATTCATCCCGCCGCATAAAGCCACTCTCATCGACGCCGATAAAAAAGCATACACCCAAAGGAAACGTAGATGCTTATTCCCGTCCGAATCTATGTCGACTACAAAGAAGACTATCCCGTAACCTTAGCTTTGATCGGGATAAACCTCCTGGCGCTGATACCGGTGCTTCTGACATCCTGCGAAGCGAAGATGGCACTCTTCCTGAATTGGGGTCTGGTCCCTTCCTCGCCTCATCTACATAACTTCATCACCCACATGTTCATGCACGGTGGGATATTTCACTTCGTCTTCAACATGCTCTTCCTGTGGCTGTTCGGCAAGGTGGTGGAGAGCATATTCGGGCATTACAGATTCTTACTTTTCTATTTCGGCGGAGGCGTAACCGCGGCGCTCACTCATATGGCAATCTGCCATCTTACCGGAACAGGTCTGGACATACCCATGGTGGGCGCATCCGGAGCCATCGCCGCAGTCCTTGGGGTCTTTCTGATCAGGTACTATTTCGTCAAGATCGAGATGCGCTGGTTTTTCTTCTTCTTTCTCTTCTTCAGGATATACACCTTTCATCTGAAAGCCTGGATCTTTCTGCTGGGCCTGTGGTTTGTTCCCCAGTTGATCTTCGGACTTCTGACCCTGGGTTGGTTCACGCCGGTGGCTTACTGGGCGCACATCGGAGGATTCGTCTTCGGAGCCATTCTGGGACTTCAGATGAACCTCCTGAAGGAGGCGAAATCGGAGGTGCTGTATCTCAAGGGGCAAGGCGCTTCCTGGAGCGGCGACGAGAACTCCCGGATGCATCTCAAGCAGAGCATCGGTGCCTCGCCGAAGAACATCAAACCGCGTCTGGAACTGGCTCAAAGTTACATCACGGCGGGGAAGTTCGATCAGGCGGGGAAGGAGTATGTCGAGGCATTCAACGTTCTATACGAACACGGCGAGATCGAAGAAGCACTGAGGGCTTACGACATGGCCTTTGCTTTGAGCCACGACGAGTTGATCCTATCCGAGGAGATGGAATTTGAGATAGCCAACCAGTGCAGTAAGTACGCCAACTACGAGTTGGGATGTCAGATTCTCCAGAAACTCCATCGACTCAGGCCGGAGCACCCCAAAAGCGAACAGATCATAGCCAAGTTGACCAGCCTCTGCTCCAGCAAGTTGGGACAATACGAGGAAGCGTGCGCCTACTTTAAAGAACTGAAAAGCAAGTATCCTTACAGCAGATACCTCCAGATGTTGCAGTGGGAGATGAACCGTGTGAAACACCAACTGAGCACCCCTCGCCAAGAGATCTCTTCATAAAACCACATTCTAAGTCATATTTATCATACCAGACGTGCTGCGGGGTAGGGGCTTGCCCTGAGGAGCCAAGCCGAAGGGCTTGTCCTGAGGACTTAGACCGAAAGGCTTGTTCTGAGGACTTAAACCGAAGGGCTTGTCCTGAGGACTTAAACCGAAGGATACCCCGCAACAACAGTTGGGCTGTCAGGCTTCTTACTATAGAATCATTCGTCCAGACATAAGTCAACCCCAACTCTCAGCAAGCTGGAGCCTTTGTTTCGTGCAAAATCGACGAAAAACTCTTTAGAGTTCCAAAGAGACAAAATACAGAGCACCATCGCGTTCGATCAACAGAATCAGCCAGTCTCTACTTCCTATCCGCTTGATCAGCTTCTCATAATTCTCAACGTTTCCGATGCGCTGGTCGTTGATCTGCCGGATTATATCTCCTACCTCCAGACCAGCTTGGTAAGCGACACTGCCCTTGTCCACCCCGGCCACGACCACTCCTCTTCTATCGTTTGTTCCCAGCCGGTAGGCAAGAGCGGAGCTTATGTTGGCCAAGGTTAGTCCCAGCCTGCTCTCCGAGCCTTCGCTTGGTTGACCGGGAAGCGTCTCCGGCACCAGACGGGCGTTTATCGTTTTACCGTCACGCAGAAAAACAATATCCAGGGTTTGGCTCACTCTTGCCAGGTAGGCCAAATCCTCCCAGTCGCTCAAGGTTCTGATCTTCTGATCGTCCACCTCGACTATCACGTCCTTCACCTTCAGTCCCGCTTTCTCGGCCGGACTGTTATCCTCCACATCCGATATGATGACCCCCTGTGCTTTTTCCAGATCCAGGCTCTGAGCCAGGATGGGGTTGAGTTCCTGAACTCTGGCACCGATCCAAACCGGTATGATTCTTCCGTAATCGATCAGATCCGAAAGCAGCGCCTTGGCCCGATTGATGGGGATGGCAAAGCCGATGCCTTCCGACCCCCGGCTGGTGGTGAAGATGAAGGTGTTGATTCCGATCACCTCTCCGGAGGCGTTGACCAGAGGCCCGCCCGAGTTTCCCGGATTGATGGCTGCATCGGTCTGAATCATCTTTCTGTATATCTGAACCTGTCCCCTCTCTCGCTTGATGTCCCGGTTGACCGCGCTTATGACCCCGACCGTTACCGTGGGGTTGGGATCATCTAAGAGGTAGCCGAAAGGATTGCCCACCGCTATGGCCCATTCACCGGTAATCAGATCGCCGGAATTTCCCAAAGCCACCCAGGGCAGATCCTCAGCGTCTATCTTTATCACCGCTAAATCCGAGGCCTCATCGAAGCCTGTCACCGTCCCCTCATATTCCTGCCCCGTAGTCAGGGTTACCTTCAATTGATCCGCTTCTCTTATCACGTGTGCGTTGGTCAGTATGTACCCGTCCGGATTGATGATGAATCCCGAGCCGATGCCGTACACCTTCTCCTTGTATTCCCTGGGACGAAAGAACCTTCCCCAGAACTCATCTCCAAACGGGGAAAAGAAGGGGCGCTGCCTGACCACCCTTACCTGCACCACGCTGATGGACACCACCGCCGGCCCTACCTTCTGCGCCGCCCGGACGATGGCATTCTGCCGACTGTTTGTTATCTCATCTTCAAGGGAAGCGACTGTTTGCAGCATGTTTGGCGATGGTAGGGGAAAATTTCCCTCCGCCGCTTTTTCAGGACCGGTCGAGAAAGGAGGATGGAAGAACCCGAAGGCATAGAGCAGAATCAATATGACCGCTCCAGCCAGCATACCGAAGAGGACCGAAAAGAAGGTTACGCCGACCTTCTTACTGTTGGCTGTTGACATCTTCAAACCCTCGCAGAAACGATATTAAGAGGTCGGGATAGCTTTATGTGAGTCAACTCGCCATCCCGACCTGAATCTGACTGATTTGTCCCGGTGGAACCAAACCACCCTTGTCTTTACTTATTTCTCCTTTTCCTCCACGTCTACGTATTTCCCGGGGTCCTCTTCGAACTTCCGTTTACAGTTGTCGTGACAGAAATAAAAGGTCTGGCCGTTGAAGACGCTCTTGGCGGGAGCGTTTTTCTCATCTATCTCCATCAGGCAAATGGGATCGACAACCATCCTTGCCTCCTCACTTTTGAAGGTTTCGAATATTCAATTGGAGAACCTTCGACCCGTGGTTCTGGTCACCCCGCATGCATAACAGCCTCCATATTAAGTATACACCCGGAGGCGGCGAGAAGTTCAGGCAGAAATTGGGTTTTTCAGATTGACCGGTGGGGACATCTTCTCATTCCCAACCCATCATGCTCCACCGTTCGTACCAGAACATCCTTCTTTGCATTCGCCCTCTTGTGGATCACCCCCAGGAGGATATGAGACCCCACTTCGGTGGCGGAGATCAGCCTTCTAAGTTGGTCCGTACTTTCGACAGACTTTCCGTTGAAACTGACTATTCTATCCCCGGGATTCAATCCCGCTATGAAGGCAGGGCTCTTTTCGATCACCTCGGTGATCAAAACACCTTCCGAGGTTTTTCCCTTTTCGCAGGTGCCTGGCTTTGCCTCACAGAAGATTCCTATGCACCCCCTTTTTACCTGACCGTCTTTCTTGAGAACCTCGCTGACCCGCATGCAGGTTTTGGCGGGAAGGATGAAGACCACCCCTTCTCCCCCCTTGGGCACTCCCTCGGTCAGACCCAGAAGTTCTCCCTTGCGGTTGAATATGGGGGTGCCTCCGTGGTAGGGAACCACCGGACCATGCCATATCATCAGGCTCTCATCGTAGGCGTCGGCGCCTCCAATCCATGACTTGGTCACGGTCCCCAGGTTGACATCCAAACCTTTGGAGTAATTGGTGTTTCCTAAGGCGATGCCAAGGCATCCGTTCTCTATTTCGCCCGCTTCCGATATGCGGACGGGCTTTAGTTCCTCCTGGTCCACCCGAATCAAGCTGACGTTGGTTTCAAAGTCGCACAGGAACTCAACTATCTGGTCGTGCGTTATTACCCGCCCGTCCTGCAGCTTCAAAGTGACGTTATCCACGTTGTCGAGGATGTTCTCAGTGGTAAGGATGTACCCCCCGTCAAGAATCACTCCGGAGCCGAACTTAAACTCTCCGGAGCTCTCATTCTTGGCCATTATGCAGACCACCGAGGGGCCCGCCTTCTCCACCACCCTGGCCAAGTCCTCCTCTAAGCCCTCAAGCGAGCCACCGCCGCATCCCCCCCCCAGAATCGTCAGGCCCACAAGAAAGAGGAGAAGTGCCGCCTTCTTCCGTTTTGTCCTCATACTCCCCTAAGCGTTCCCAAGTTTTGAAAAGCTCTTCCTCTCCTTCAAGCTGTGTTCGAACAGCTTTCGAGGGGTCCTTTTCTTGGCACTCCTGCTATCTGCCCTCAAGGGTATAGATGGTTACCCCGTCGTTATCAATAGCAGAAAGCAGACCGCCCTCGTACACCACCAGGTTGTTTCTGAAGCCTTCCCTGTCCCCGGAGGAAAGAAAGCCCGGATACAGACTCAACGTCAACAGAGCGATCAGGGCGAAGGAGAAGACGTAGGCGGGAACCGGGCCCAGGATCGGAGTTCTGAACAAACTGGCAAGCCGTTCTGCCTTTGTTCTCACCCTGCTCCAGAAAGGAGGAGGCAGAATCCTTCTTTTCACATCAACTCGATAGCCCTTCCAGAATTCCTCCGATCCTTCGAAGTAACTGCCTTCTTTCAGCAGGTTCATCGACTTCAGGTAGAGGGCCAGATCGTAGGAGCAGCGAGGGCAGGAGTTAACGTGATCGTCCAGCATCTCCTTCTGGGGCGGGTTTAGCTCGGCATAACTGAGGACCAGCTTCTTTGCCTTTCTACACCTCATGCTTAATTCCCATCTTCTTCAAGAGTTCGGGATGATGCTTTGCCAACTCACTTCTAAGCTTCGATCGTGCTCTATGCAGATACCAACGCACGGTGGCCTGCGGCATGTCGGTGATCTGGGCAACCTCTCTGATGTCCAATCCCTCCAGATCCCGCAGCACGAAAACCGACCTCTGTCGCGGGTTCAGTGCCCCCATGGAATCATCGATGGCCCATTTTATCAGGCTGCGCTGGTAAACTTTTTCTACATCCTGCTTTTTCTCCTTCAGTTCGCCGAAAATATTGTCTAACAGCTCGTGCTTGTGCTTCTTGTGCTTCCGGATGAAATCGATGGAAGCGTTTATGGTTATTCTATAAAGCCAGGTGGAGAGCTTCTTGGTGGTGTCGAAGTTGACCAGGTTTTGATAGGTCTTGACGAATACGATCTGTGAGATGTCCTTGGCATCCTCATAATCTCCCACCATCTTATAAGCAATGCTGGCCACCTGGGTCTTGTATTTGTCTACAATCTGTTGAAAAGCAGACTCGTCTCCGTTCTTCGCCCTTTCTATGACAGCAAGCAGCTCGCTGTCTTCTGCGCTCGACTCCGTCCCCTCAGATTCCTGGCGATCATTCTTGGGATCGACATTCTTGCCTGCTTCTTTAACCAACTTGCGCTTGCCAAACTTGGCAGAGACCATCTAACCTTCTCTTTTTTGGTACGTTTCTGGTTAAAAGACCGTTTGTCAAACCAGGTTCAAGCTATTCTCGACCTTGCGTAAAGATACATTGGGCACTCTGTGTGGCACAACAGCCACACTCAAATTGTATGGTAGTGTGTTCGATGTTGAACTTCTCCTTAAGCTCTGAATGGATCTTATCCAGAACGCTCTGTGCGGAGTGAGTGGTCTGATCTCTTGTCATCACGTGGCAGGAGAGCGCGACATCCCGCGAGGAGACGCTCCACACGTGCAGCTCATGAACGTCCTCCACTCCCTCCACCCCTCTCAAAACCGACTCCACTTCGGCCAGATTCACACTCCTGGGAACTCCCTCCAGAAGTATGTTGGCTGATTCCCGCAGGATACCGAAAGCTCCTCGCAGGATGATCAAACCTATCAACACGCTGATGATGGGATCGACGATGTAAAGCTGGGTGATAAGCATGATGATCCCACCTGCGATTACACCCACCGAGGCCAGCATATCCCCCAGCACGTGCAGAAAAGCGCTTCTGACATTTAAGCTGTGGTGTGAGATGCCCCTGAGTTTTGAGAAAACAATCAAGTTTACCGCGAGTCCGATTATCGCAATCACAAACATTTCGAGGCTCTTCACCTCCAGGGGTTCCCTGATCCGGTGGAAGGCCTCCACGAAGATCCATATGGCCACCAGAAAAAGGGTGACTCCATTTATTGTGGCTGCCAACACCTCCGCGCGTAGATACCCGAATGTCCTTTTCCGATCGGCCGGAAGACCGAGGAGGCTTAGGGCCAACCAACTCAGCCCCAAGGCGAAAACGTCGGCAAAGACGTGACCGGCATCCGACAGCAGTGCCAGACTGTTGGTCAAAATGCCGCCGACTAACTCCAGAAGAAATATCCCCAGAGTCAGCACGACTACGAATCTCATCCTCTTCACGACAAAGTAATGGGAGTGAGAATGACCGGCCATTTTATTTCACCCGATAAAGAAATCCTGATGAACGACAACCTGCTTTATTCCTATACACCTTTTTCAATTTAATAGTTTCTTTTCTGAAACACAATGTTTTTGTAGCGGATTTGCCAGTGTCAGAGCAAACAGCCTGGAATCGAAGAAACCTAAAGGATCTTTCTTGGGGACGCGGAAATGAAAAACCTTAGGCAGGTTTTGCCACGGATGAATTGCGCGTATACTGCCGTGATAGCTGGAGAAACAATCAACTGTCTCGTCTTTCCCAACGAGAAATGAGTCTATCCAGTAAAATCGAATCCCTTGTGTCAGGGGGGATAGGCACAAGCTGTCACACACATTGTTATCGGACACAATGAGGACAGCTAAACTTCGACGGAGCAGATAGTATACTTGATGCAGCCTTCCAGGCTCTCCAGGCCGCTTCCGTGATCGATTCCCAAAGCGTACGTCGCGGAACCGAAGGTTGTAGAATAGAAGAGCCCAACCGCCCATAGAATCCTCTTGATTCTGCTTTTTTGGCAGATTCTCGACCGTTTCCTCCCGATTTTTTGTTTCCTCCGAACGATTTCTGGAGTATCCGCCTTATGATCATCAACGTTTTAACTTGACGAATTTTGCAACTACCATAGTATGTTGTTCCCGGAAAGGAGAAAACTTATGGAACTTTCCGAGACTCAGCCAAGAGATTTGTTGTGTTCCGCCAGCATGTGCGTCAAGAATTCGCTTCACCCTCCGACGGCTCACAAGAGCTGTTGGGTTATGTCGGATTGTCATCATAATTAGCTGATTACCATTAGGCAGATCTCCTGCAAGCTACCCCCTCACCCCCGCCTGCGGTGGTTCGACTTCGTTTATCCTGAACGAAGTTGAAGGGCTCACCACCCTGAGCCCGTCGAAGGACGGGATTTTCAACCTGACCCTCTCTCTCCACGGGGAGAGGGAAACATCCCTCCCTTGTCCGCCGGAGGCGCCTGCCGGACGGGCAGGGATCCGCCTATGGCGGAATGGGAGGGACTGAGGGATGGTGATTAAACCTCATCACCAGCAGGTTGCCGGACCCTGATCTCTCCCGGTCAAGTTAAAATCGTGGACCCCGCTTAGCGGGGCCTGTCATTTCAACTTGGCTGTTGTGACGGGGTATCCTTCGGTCTAACTCAGGACAAGCCCTTCGGCCTATGGTCTCAGGACAAGCCCTTCGGTTATAAAACCATACGACTCACATCTTCACAGAGGGATCGCTTCCCGTACGGGACGGCAGACGCCCCGGCATACGCCCCCGTACGGGACGGCAGACGCCCTCGTTGGGCGTCTGGTCGCTCAACATGACATGCAATGTGGCAACTTATTTTGTTCGTTTGC
>CBDUQU010000031.1:0-24252 GCA_965369445.1 uncultured bacterium
CGGTGGCTGGAGATGCCTACACCAACGAGTTCGGTGAGGCAGTCGGTTTCACCTTCACCGCCTCCAGCGACCTAACGGTAGAAAAGGGACTCGTCTCCTTCTGTGACTTAGATCCCAGAGGAGGAGTTTGCATCGCCGTGAAAGTGGAGATATCAGACGACTGAGGAAGGAAGGGAATGCACCTCGCCTCAAAGCCCCCCGCATCTTGCGGGGGGCTTTTTTACTGCTGGAACTCTCTTTACTTTGCACCTCCATCCGCAAGATCAGAGATTGGCGAAGAGCATGGAAGATCTCGACCCACAGCCGTCAACGGATGAAACGGATTGAGCTAATAGAGAGAAGAGTAAGAATACCGTACGGGTTCGAATGGGGGCATCCGCTGACAGGTCTGGCTCCCCTGCTTCACTGCCTGTCTTCCGCCTCCACAGGTCGTGGCTGAAAATCTCTGATCTCTACCGGCAGAGTCGAAAACTCATCAACTCCGTGTCTGGAGAGCCTGGCTTTAAATATCACACTTTTTCTTGTCTCAGCTTTGCACTGATCAAAAACGAAATTTCCCAGGCTGTAGACAATCACTCCATCTTTGTATTTTTCTATCTCTTGAAGGACGTGGGGATGATGCCCCAAAATCAAATCCGCACCTGCATCGATCAACTGATGGGCTATCCTCTTTTGCCGGCGGTTAGGTTTCTTGTGATACTCGTCACCCCAGTGCATAGAGACAATCACCACATCCACTCTTTTCTTGAGCTTTTGAATTGCCTCGATGGCCCGGCTTGAGTCATAAAACGCTATGCCCGGCTGATCCTCCTTGAGGACTATCCAGTCCATGGGATAGGCGTTATACGCCAAAAAGCCGATCTTGGTGTTTTTCAGGTTGAAGATGGCCGGACGGAGAGCTTGAGCAGTGGTCTTTCCCGCCCCGGTGAACTTTATCTTCTCTTCGCTCAAGAATTCGATGGTGCTTACAATGCCCTTCTTCTCGCAGTCGAACATGTGGTTATTTGCCAGAGAGACCACATCGAATCCAGCGAAGGATAAGCCTTTGGCATCCTCGGGCCTGATGCAGAAATTGTTGTTCTTGAAATTCCGTTTTGCCCTTGGGGAGATGGCGCATTCCAGGTTGCAGAAAGCGATATCTGCCTGGTTTATGATCTCTCGGGTCTTCTCGAAGGGATGGTTCGGTCCTTCCTCCAGGATATTTTGGTTGACCCCCCTGGCAAGCATAACATCCCCCACCGCCACCAACTCTATGAACCAGGTTTCTTCCAACAGAGCTTCATAATCCGCCAACCTCTGGGCGCCGGGGCCACCGTAGATGCCCATATCAGAAAGCCCACCATCCGGATCAGTGAAGACCGAATCGCCTGAGTCGAGCGCGGGCGAACCCGGCATCAGCCGAAAATCTATTTTGCCCCTGAAGAGAGGATCTGCTGAGATGTTTCCGTCCCTTCCGGTCAGATCGTCCATGTCCCTGTAGTCTCCTTCCTGGTTGCCCCAGACGATGTTGTGAGATATGACGAAGTTCTCCGGCTTTCCGTACATCCAGATTCCCACGCAGGGGCAGACCCATTCTTTCCTCCATCCGTTCTCGGTGACGATATTATTTATGAAAGTCCCCCGGGCGGTCTCGCTCCAGGGGGCAAAGCCGCAGTTTCCATTTCTGGTAATCACGTTGTTGGATGCTTCCATGAAGGAGTTTCCTGTGGCGATTATTCCCCAGCCCAGATTATCGTACACCGCATTGTTTCTTGCAACAGCCCGCGAATCGCCGAACGTACCGATTCCCTTCCAGTAGCCGGAGACGTGGTTACGATAGACCGTAGCTGTTGCGTCCCAGGTGATCCCGATTCCTGCTCCCTGGCCCTCGCAGATTAAGTTGTCTGCAATGTAAGCATTCGCTCCCCGGTACAGGGCAATCCCGTCCCAGCCATTGTTCTCTATGATGTTGTCCAGGATGAAAAGCTCTGAGTTTTCCCTTCCGAAGACTCCACCGATGCCCACCACAACGTCTTCGAGTTGATGTGTGTTGCCACTGATCTTAACGTCTTTAACGGTCACCGTGGAAAACTTTGCCACCACCCCGGCATCTGTGGCATTCCCATCCAGATCGCGAACTCCGCCGGTGATTGTTATATTAGTTATGATCGATCCCCGGCTGTGCTCAAAGAGAACTCCATATCCAGCCTTTGTGATCAGAATGGTGCTGTCAATGCCGCTCCCCACGATCTCAAGGGCCTTGCCTTTGATCAAGAATCCTCTGGTGGCTTTCACATCGGTCCTGTGCTTTTCGCAGTTGCCGCAGAGCTCTTCAGGATACGAATCCGGATGAGCTTCATACGTTCCGGGCATTATCAAGAGTCTGTCTCCATTTTTGGCAGAATCTATGGCGGCCTGAAGATCGCGGAAAGGATCGATCTTAGAACCTGTACCTATCTTGCCGTCGCCGAAGTCGCCAACGTAAAGAGTTTCAGCTTGGGCGATTAAAGGCAGCCCAATGAGAATCAGCGCCAGCGATAAGGCCGCCGAACGTCCAGTCATTCCTGTCTCCGAGCGTTGATGATCGGGGGCGGGAAGAATTCCCTCCCCTACGTGAATAACCTGGAGTGTCTGCCCCTGCGGGTCACATGACTCTAGGCAGACCCAAGTCAAAACAGAAGCTGTAATCTCTTTTCGGTCAAGCTAAAGCTTGACACTCCAACAAGACTCTTCCTCAATTTAGCGGTTCTGCGAGTTCTCTTGGCGTAAAGAATTCGGAATTCTCTTCTGTTAGGAATGGACACAGCATCAAATCATGGGGCAGCGAGGCGAGCCTTCTGGGCCACCTTTTGCAGTGCCAGCTCCTTTTCCTTGAAATGCTGGTTTAAATCCTTTAGCGTGACCCACGCGCCACACGTTACCCCCACGTAAGTGACGAAGAATCTCCACAACACGGCGAAAACCGGTAAGTAACCGGTGGGGACGATGGCGGACATCAAAGTGACCGAACTGATCTCGGCGATTCCGCTTGCTCCCGGGGTGGGGGAGAAGTAGAGAATAAAGAACTGAATGATCTGGAGATACATCACCTGCATGAAACTGACATCCAGCCCCAAACCCTTCAAGATCACGTAGGCAATACAGTACTTGTTGAAATAGATTGCGACGGTTACAAGGAAGCTAATCGACAGAATCAGCTTTTCCCTCCGGAAGAAATGCTGCAGGTAGAAGCGAAGTTGAACCACCTGATCCTTGAGCTTCTCCGCCATGCCAGCTTGTTTCTCCTGGTCCTTTTTCCAGATTGCCTTCGTGATCCAAGAGAAGATCTTCAACAGCAAGCTTAGAGATTCCGGCTTCACCACCAGGAATATCGCCAGCAGAGAGACTACGGAGAATACCAGGAAGCTGTATCGAATCAGAAAAGCCAGACCTCTTGGGAAAAGGCCTCCGTCGGTGAAGAAGAATACTACAAGGAAACCGAGAAAGAAGAAGGACATGGATGAGAAAAAATTGATCAGACTGACTGACATGGCGCCAGAGAGGGGAACCCGCCGCCGGGTGAGGATGTAAAGCTGTGCCGGGCCACCTCCGGTGTTTGAAGGAGTGACGGCGGCAACAAAGATGTTGGCTAAATTGGCCTTGATGCAGTCCAGCAGGCTGATCTTCTTCAATATCTCCTTGGTGAAGAAGACATAGATGCGCAGGCCGCCCAGAAGAAAGTCCACGGCAACCAGCAGAAGTGCCAGAAGCAAGAAATGAGCCTTGACCGACTGCAAAGCCTTAAAGCTCTCACCCGTGGTGGTGAAGAAGAATATGGTGGCAAAGCCCAAAAGGCTGAGGAGCACAAAAAGCCGGAAGCCCTTGATTATATGCTTTTTATCGAAGTTCAGTTCCATTCCCGCTACCGTTTCCTGAAATCATTCTGCCTAAGGTATTCTTGACTCCGTTCCAGGTGTAGAAACACTCCACCTCCCCGCGGCAGCCGTACCAGCAAGCCTTGCACCTGTTTTCTCGCTGTTTCCGGAGGAGCGCATTCTTGAGCTCGTCGATTCCGATGGTTCTAATGTTACCCACCGGATTCTGCATATCCTCCACGCACTTGGCCATGTCTCCTTTGTGATCGATATTGAAGAAGGACCTGCCCGCCTGACAGCCGTCGATGCCCTCCCTGAAGAAATCATCGTACCTTCTCAGGTACTCCTGGCTGGATTTGAAGTTTGAATATCTTCTTTTCAACTTCAGCAGGTGATCGGAAACATCCTGGGTAATGGTATGATCCGTTATCCCGGCATCATCATGCCCGTCTGTCTTTATGTGCGCATACGGCTGAAGAGTGAATTCGGCCCCCAGTTTCTTGGACAGGATTATCAGCTTCTCCATCTCATCTAAGTTTTCTTTGAGGAGGACGGCGGTGATATTGACCTTCTGAAGCTTGTTAGTCCTGGCTTCCACGAAGTGCTTCACTCCCGCGACTGCTCTTTTGAAGGCTCCCTCTTTACCTCTATTCTCATCGTGCTTTCTCTCATCGGCAAAATCCAGCGAGATCACCGCGCCCATTAGCCCGGATTGAAAAAGCCTTCTGGCTATCTCCGACGTGACCAGCCACCCGTTGGTGGTTATGAAGGGGAAATGATAAGCAGCCACAGCGGAGACTATTCCGGGCAGATCTTTTCTGATTAAAGGCTCTCCCCCTGCCAGGGAGATGAACATCGGCCCCAACCTCCTCAGCTTCCTCGAACCCAGGGCAAATTCGGAGACGGGGAGTTCGTCCTCCTTCCTGGTTCTCATCTTCCAGTAGCCACAAAAGGAACATTGGAAGTTACAACGGTAGGTCACCTGCCAGGAGCAGTAAAGGGGGCTTTTTGAGAGATATGAGAGTGCTAAGTCAAGCGATTTCCTGTAAAGGTTAGCTCGGCTCACTGGAGATATCCCTCCCCGTCCCGGGATCGATTCGGATACAGAACTTTTCTTGACTTTCAGGAATGTACGAAGATCAATTCTCCTTTGTCAAGGGAAATATGGTTCCGAAGAAGGGAGGCGAATGTAATCCCTTGTGTATTATCAGGTTCCCTGATAGCCCCACCAAAACGTGAGTTGGCCAACCCACGATAAGGTAGCCGCCCGTTCGGGCGAGAGATTGTGAAAACCTCACCCCTGTCCCCTCTCTCGTTGCCGGTTTTCGGCTATCGGGGAACAATTGGCGGTGGCACGGCGGCGTTGTGGAGCTGGAGCTTCGGAGCCAGAACCTAACTTAAGTTAGGTTCTGGCTCCTACTCAACGGATACACTGCAACTGACCGCTAAAAGAGCAAAACCTTGTTAGCTGGCGCAGAGTCCTAGGGGAAGACGATTCGCAACTCGAGGAAAGGGGTTAGGTCTTCTTGGAGACCTCTTGCTCCAGAAGTCTTTTGTTGTAGAAAGAGATGATGTCCGATCTTCTTAAGATGCCCAGGAGCTTCCTGGGATTATGTTTATCTACTACGGGCATTCCGTCCAAGTCCCGCACTGCGAATTTGGAGAGAGCGGAAGCTAAGTTCTCGTCGACGGTGATGGTGGGGGGGCTGTGTGACATGATGTCCTCGACGATCACCAGATGCTCCAGGACGCTTTTGGTGACCACCGATCGGATATCCTGGAGGGTCACTATCCCCTCCAATTCCCCCTTGCGGTTCAGCACCGGAAACACGTTCTCCCGGCTTTGCTCCACAAACCGGAGAAGCTGGGGAAGAGGCATGTCTTGAGGAACGGTCTGCCAACTGGTGGACATGACCTCCTGGACCAAGATGCCTTCCAGCAGGGTCCGGTCCTTCCCGGCCTTCAGGGTTATCCCTCTGCGGCTCAGCTTCAAGGTATATATAGAGTCCACATGCAGCTTGTTGGCAACAAGGGTGGCTACGACCGAGGCCAACATCAATGGGAGAATGATCCTGTAATCGCCGGTCAACTCAAAGATGATGAGCATGGCAGTGATGGGTGCGTGAGTGGTGCCGGCCACCATGGCGCTCATTCCCACCAAAGCATACGCTCCCGGAGTGGCAGTAACCAGGGGGAAGGCAAGATGAACCAGGTTCCCGAAGAATCCTCCCAATGTAGCGCCCATGAAAAGCGACGGTGCAAAGATTCCACCGGATCCGCCTGAGCCCAAAGTCAAAGAGGTGGCCGCGATTTTCATGAATACCAGCAAGAGCAGAACCCAGATCAGTGTCTGCTCGTGCAACGCCGAATTGATGGCCTCATAACCTACTCCAAAAAGCTGGGGATAAAAGATGCCCATGATTCCCAGTATCAACCCACCCAGGGCAGGTTTTAGAGAGTTGCGAATCTTCAGGGCCTCAAAGATGTCTTCGCTTTTGTACAAAACCTTTATGAATAGAACCGAGAACACGCCCGCCAGCAGTCCCAAAACTATGTACATGGGCATCTCCCAGACACTCACCAGCTCGTAAGCGGGGACAACAAATGCGGGATAGTTTCCCAAAAATGCACGAGAGATAACCGTGGCTGTTACCGAAGAGATGATCACCGGGCTGAAGGCATACATGGTAAAGTCGCCCAAGATGATCTCCAATGCAAAAAGGACTCCGGCTATGGGCGCATTGAAGGTCGCCGATATCCCGGCCGCTGCTCCGCAACCGACCAGTACCTTCACCCTGTCTCCCGACATCTTGAACATCTGACCGACGGTGGATCCGATAGCAGATCCTATCTGCACGATGGGACCTTCCCTCCCGGCCGAACCGCCGGAACCGATGCATATGGACGAGGCGATGGATTTTGCCAGGGCAATGAAGGGCCGTATGATTCCTCCTCTTAAGGCTACCGCCAGCATCACCTCGGGCACGCCGTGTCCCCGGGCTTCCCTGGCCAATCGATAGGTAATGGGAGCGACGGCCAGACCGCCAGCCAAGGGAATCAATGGAATCAGCCACTCGGGGTGAGAGGTTATCTGTGAGAAAAGAGACGTGCCGCCGTCAAAGAAAAGTTTGTGGAAGAATCCAATCAGCCACCGGAAGATGACCGCACCAAGCCCTCCACCTACGCCCACGACCACCGAGAGGATGATCAGTACCTGCTGCTCGGAGAGTTTAAGAGTGCCAGTGAGCCTCTGAAACCAGGCAGCTATCTTTGTACCAACCTTATCTATCATATCTGAGAAAATACAAGAATTTCCCAAAATGGCAAACAAACTTGTGAAAAACAAACCCTCGGCCGATGGACGCTGCGCTGCCGAAGGTTCGTTCGATGGTGGGTTGGTGTGTGGTTGACCCTGGGATGATTACATGACTGTTGCGTGAGAGGTGAAGAAAACCAGGGAGGCCGAACGTATTCCTGCAGGCGAAAATGTAGCGGAGACCTTCAGGTCTCCAGCATCATTGGCTCGCCGTCCACCCCGCCAGAGGCGGGGCGCCTACCGGCGAACGTCCCGTCCTTTGCTCACTTAACCCAACTTATCCAGTTGGCACAGCAGTTCTTCAACCTGCAGCTTGTCGGCTGGCTGGGCGTAGACCTTTCTGAAGCGAATAGTTCCCCCCTTGTCCACCATGAAAACGGCGGGATAAAATAGTTTTCCTCCGAACTCTCCGACCTCTATGCCGTAAAGCTGGCTCACGGACGGGGCTCGGCAAGGGTACTGCGTATCGCTCTCTATTTTCAAGATAGGAAATTGGATTTTCTTCTCCTGTTTTATCCGGCGAGATATCCACCTTTCGTCCCGGGTCAGGGCCAGAACCTCGGTATCCCTCAATCGGATCTGATTATAAGAGCGATTCAGCACCTCCAACCCACCCAGGCAAACGAGATCTTTTAGGCTTTGACAAAAGAAGAGGAGGAGGTTCTTCTTACCACTAAAATGAGAAAGCCCAAGCTTTCTCCCTTCGGAATCCTTCAGGAGGAACTCAGGTGCAAATAATCCCACCCGGAGTCGATTGACATTACCCACGCTTTGTCTCCCGAAAATGGCTAAACGCGTCACTTTTTGGCAAATTCGCTCTTTAGTCCCTGTTTCTCGAAGACCATCACCAGGGCTTTTCTTTTGGCTTTTGTCTTATGCCAGGTTTTCTTGGGGATCAAAAACGCTTCTCCCGCTTTCAAAGCCACCGTGCCCTTGTCCAACTCGATTTCGATCCCGCCGGAGATCACATAGAAGAATTCATCGTAGGGGTGCCTGTGTTTTAGGTAGTCGCCCTCGAATAAACCTAAGAAAACGTGTGAACCGTCTACGTTGACCAAGGGAAACGGGGTATAGGGCTTCTTGATTTTCTCGGCTTGTTTCAGAACACTTATTTTGGGCATTTGTCCCTCCATTTAGAAATGTGATGCCACCTCAGTAGAATATAGAAAACCGCTACAACTGTCAATCCATTGCCGGACTCTACAAATTGTGTTACGGGTTTGTAGAACCACTCAAACTGCTAATCGCTTTCTTTCCGTAAGGACAATCTTGAAGCAATACGCATTCTTCGCATCGCGGATTTGTCGCCTTGCAGACGTTTCTGCCGTGTGCGATCAGATTCATATGAAACTGATATATCATATTTCCGGGGACAAGCTCCTCCAAGATTACCTCTGTCCTTTTGGGATCCGCCTTTAACGGGACAAGACCTATTCTCCGGGAGACTCTCCAAACGTGTGTGTCCACAGGCATGACCGGCCTTTTCAGAGAGAAGAGCAGAACGCAGGCGACGGTCTTTTCTCCAACTCCCTTAAAGTTGCTCAAGTATTCCTTGATCCTTTCCGTTCGCCACCTCTTCAGGAAACTCAGGTCCAGGTTGTGATTCTCTTTATGAATCCGCTTGAGAATATCCTTAATCCTCTTGGTTTTAACGTCCGCCAACCCTCCCGACCTTATGGCACTGGCGATGGTTCTTACGTTGGCTCTCCGGACTTTATCCCAGGTTCGGAATCGTGATCTCAAGCTGGCGTATGCCCGGTGACTGTTCTGATCTGAGGTGTTCTGGGATAGGATGGTGGCGATCAGCTCGGAGAGCGGATCGCCACGGGCCTTCCATCTTTTCTTCCCGTAGGCTTTCTCCAACTTAAGAGAAATGCTCCTGGTCCTTCTGGGCAGATCTTCCTTCATCTGACTTTTGTGGCTATTCAAGCTGGCATCTGTATTGAGAAAACAAAGCAATCTCAAGCTCAATGCGGGAGGGCTGAATGCCCTTTCCTTCGACCCCGAGGTCTCAGGACCGAGGGGCAGGGTGTCCTTCGATCCCGAAGATCTCAGGATCGAGGGAAATCCCTTCAGGATGAACCCTCCCCTATGCATTTTGGCAACCGGATTCATAGGGGGGAGGAATTCCCAGACGGGTCTCCGTCATCCCGCCGCGCGATGTGCGTTTTCGGAACTGATTGGAATCTTGACATTTCTAAGCCTGTGATTCTCACGCCCGGGTGTGAACCATGCATATCGCACCGCGGGATACTGCAATTACAATCCAAACAGAAGTTCAAGTGCCGGGATGGCGAAGTCCACCGCAAAGGCGAAGGAGACTAAATACATGAGCCAATGGACTTCCCTGCCTTTTCCACTGAAAAGCTTGATTAAGGTGAAAGCAATAAAGCCGAAGCCGATGCCGTTGGAAATTGAATAGGTCAAAGGCATGACTATCATGATCAAGAAGGCAGGGAAGGCCTCATCGAATTTCTCAAAGGGGAGCCCTTTGACCAGCGAAAGCATCAGGAAGCCGACGATGATCAAAGCCGGAGCGGTTGCCTCCTTGGGCACCACTCCCGCTATCGGGGAAAGGAAGATGGCCAGAAGGAAGAAGATACCTACCGTCACCGTAGTCAACCCCGACCTGCCGCCGACGGTGATTCCGGCCGCGCTCTCGATGTAGGCGGTGACGGAACTGGCGGAACAGGCTCCTCCTGCCACCGCCGAGAGCGAATCCACCAGGAGAACCCGGTTAATCCGGGGAAGCCTACCCCTCTGATCCAGGAACTTCGCCTCACTGCCCAGTCCGATGACGGTGCCCAGGGTGTCAAAGAAATCGGACAGCATCACGGAAAAGATTAAGATGACGGCAGTCAGCACACCCAGTTTGGAGATGGCATGGAAATCAAAGCGCCCGATGGTGGAGAAATCCGGCATGGACAAAAAAGAAGAGGGGACTTTGGCTATGTTAGGATCGGGAAACACGGTGAGGCCGGAGAGATAGTTGACAAGTATCGCCAGCAAGGTAGAGCCGAGTATGCCGATTAAGAGCGCTCCCTTGGCCTTGGTTTTAAGCAGAATTGCGGTCAGCAAAAGACCGAAAACCGCCACCATCACGGGAAGGTTGTCGAATTTCCCCAGAGTCACCAGGGTGGCTTCACTCTTTTCCACAAAGCCAGCCTGTACTAAGCCGATGAAGGCGATGAACAGACCGATGCCAACCGAGATGGCTTGTTTCAAGGAGAGGGGTATGGAGTTCATCACCGCCTCCCTGAACCCGGTGACCACCAGGATGGTGATTATTATCCCCTCCAGGACAATCACCCCCATGGCGGAAGGCCAGGAAAGCCCCATCCCCACCACCATCTGATAGGCCACGATGGCGTTCAAGCCCATTCCAGGCGCCAGGGCAAAGGGATAGTTGGTCCACAACCCCATGATGATGCACATGATTCCCGCAGCCAAACAGGTGGCGGTAAGAGAGGCTGTGAAAGGGAGGGCCTTGTCCTGCAAGGCCGGATCGCCAAAGAAACTAAGGAAAAGCGGGTTGACGAAGATGATGTACGACATGGTGAGGAAGGTGGTGAACCCCGCCATCATCTCCGTACGCACGTTAGTGCCCAGCTGGTCTAACTTGAAATGCTCTTTTAGCATGGCACCTTTTTGAACACCTCTCTTAAGGAGAGCGTCAACATCCTATAGATTGTTTCCCACACCTTCCGATCCGACAGAGGCTTGATCACGACATTCGGAGCGCTGTTCAATTTACCAACACCGGCCAACCTCTTATTGTTGAAGGACTTGTCTGCCCTGCTTTCTGTCCTCAAAAAAGACACTCATCAGGCAGAGGATTTGCAAAGGATGCTAACTTGGAAAGATGAGCCGTCTCAGAACAGGGGGCAGAAGTGAAAGTCAAGTTCACCCTGCACATGGAAAACCTCACCGTGGCGCCGGTGGAGCAACAGGATGAGGAACGACACATTGATCGCCTGACCATCTCTTGGATAAGCAACGTGACCGAAGAGGAGGTTACCTCCATGTCGGGCAAATGGATCAGCACCCAGAATTACCTGACCGAGAAGATGACCGACTTAAAAAAGGTGGGTGAGTCCAGTTTGACCATCGAACCCGTCGAGGAACTAACCACAGGTTGAGAGTGAAACCATGTCTCCCCTTCTAACGCAGATACTAAACCCGATGGCAGGGGTTTTTGCCCTGCCGATTAAGTTGATTGAAGAGGCCAACCTCTTCGTTTACGCTCACCTGGGCTTCTGGGGTCAACTGGCCTTCGATCTGATCTTGTTCTATGTTCTCTTTCTGATCGCCTTTAAGGTCACCAGGGCTCTCTTCGACGTGGCCTTTTACGTAATAGTCCCTTCGGTGGTCCTATCCTGGGTTTCCTCCTTTCTTTTTCCTTTTGCCTTTGTCTCTATCCTGCCGGTTTGTCTCGCGGCTTTGATTGTGGTAAATATTCTCCGATCCTGAGGACAGGGTAAAGTTAAGTTAGAAAAACTCGTTTTGTCAACAGAAAAATCCGGTTTAAGTGCCGGGCAGGATGCCCGGCCTACCACTGACGTGGGAAGAGACTTCTTGCACAGTTGGGTCTTGGCCGCCATTGGCGGGTGTGACCTGACACAACCCGTTAATCAGTCTGTCAAGTAGTTTCTCACCATCGCGACGGGCTGCGCCTGAGGAAGAGAAGAAAGCTTTTATCTATGGTCTCGTAACCGTGCCGTCGGGTCTTGTCCGCCCACGTACTCGACATGGCATGAGAAATGAAACGGCCGAACCTCTCACGGGGAGGGATTCGGCCGGGGCATTAGTAACCGGTACTTTTTTGCGCAGTTAACAGCCCGGTGGCGGGCCGCCTTTGTAAAGATAGCTTACCAGATAGACCACATCACCTACATCAACTATTTCATCGCAATTGGCATCTCCGGCTTCTATAGGGGAAGGAGCAGGGCCGCCCTTGTAAAGATAGCTGACCAGGTAAACGATGTCCCCCACGTTGACCTCCAGATCTCCGTTGGCATCACCAGCAACATAGCTGACTATGCTGAAGTAGTCATCGCTGGTATCTGCGGGATTTCCGTCGTTGGCATCTGACACTTTCACCAGACAACTGTCAGAGGAGGTGAGGGTATCGGGAACAGGCCAGGTATAGAACCCGCTGTTAGGGGTGTTGTCTACGACGCTTGACCAGTCAACTCCGGCATTGGTGGAGTATTCGATCTTGATGTCATCCTCGAAAGAGACGGATTGCCATTCGATATCGGCGGAGCTGCCCATGTACCAGGTCTCTCCTCCGTTTGGCGACATTACGTTGATGCCGGGCCAGGGAGCATTGAGCCAGTCGACGACGCTCTGCATCACAACATGTGGCTTGGTCACATAGTGTCCGTGCATGTAAATGCCGCTCTGGTTTATCCCCTCAAATCCAAATCCAAAGAAGATCACTTTGTGATTATCGCCGAGGAACTTTATGCCGGCAAGGGAATCAGTAGGCGTAAATCCGGAGTTGGCATAGAGCAGAACCGTATCTGCATCGGAATCGGGAAAGAGGGCATCCTTGGAGTTCTGGTTATTGGCTCCGGGAGTGCTTCCAGGCCAGATCCAGAGATCTTCTCCGACTTCATCCCCGGGCCCCTCGGCAATAAGAAGCCTGCTGCAGCTTTTTACAGACTCCACGTGCAGATAGTCTCTTAAGAAGACCGAATCCCAGGAATTGGAGGAGTTGTACAGGACCTCCCCCGCGTCCTGACTCGTCAGGAACAGTCCACCCCCGTTGTCTAAGAAATTCATCAGACTCTCCACCTGGGCTTGGCTGAACATGGAGGTCTTGTGGTCTCCGGTAAACCAGATCAGATGGCGGTAGCCGATGAAGGAGAAAGTGGGGTCGCCCTTGGTTTCTGTATCCCAGATGTCGTAGATATTGGCTGTAGAGTCCAGAGCGTCGGTATAGTAACTTAGGTAATCGGTTGACAAGCCGGAATAATCATCGTCGACTATAAGAAAAGGCGGCTTTCCCACCGCAACCAGCTTATTGAGATCAACGGTGTAGGAGCCGCTGTTCCCTTCAACGTGCAGGGTGAAGGTGGTCGGCCTGCCCGGAAAGAGCGTGTCCACCTCGAATTCCATGACATCGCTGTTGTTGTTGGCTGAACCGCCGGTGCCGATGTAGCCTATGTCGGACTGATCGTCGGTGAAGGTTATTCCCGCCGTATCCGCAGAGCCGGTCACTATGGTACCATCCAGAGGCAGCCAGAGGTTGGAGATGGTGAAGAGGAGCCTGACCGTCTCTCCGGCCTCAGGCCTTCCGTCGCCATCGCCGCCCATCAGGTCGTCGAAGATCAACTCGTCCAACAGCAGGCCTGGCCTGGACCAGTTGATATCAAAGTCGGCATACATTGCAGAATCTGAATCGGAGACGTTCCATACCGCCACCTCAGTGGGATCGCCATCATAATCGCGCGAGTCGAGTGCCGTGGTATCGTTGAAGGTCCTGTTGCCTGAGCTTCCGGGAAAGGGATCGCCTTGATCCCCTGAATTCATACCAAAACCGCCGCATCCTTCCAGTTGCCATCTTCCATCTGCCTGCTCCAGAGCCACCTTAAAGTGGGGGCTGGGCGGGTCACCCGGACACCATTCCTGGCTATTGCTGCCAGAATTCTCCACGTGATATATGAACAGACCATCACCCGGGATGTAACTGTCGAAACCGGTCCTCTGCCTGTTCTCGACTAAGAAGTATTCGTTGGACGGGTAACCGGAGGTCCAGAGCCTGTAGATTACAGGAGAGGTCTCCACCTGCGGGACCTCCACGTCAGTTAAGTTTGAGGAGACCCAGACCGGATTTACCCACCCCAATGTCTTCTTACACCAGGCATCGTAATGAGCCGGGGTTTTTCCATTATTGTTCCAGGATCCGCCGGACATCAGCGACCAATTTCCCAAACCTTCCGAGGAATAGTCGGTGTCATAAAGGTCGGGGAGTCCCAGAACGTGTCCGAACTCATGACAGAAGACTCCCATGTTAACCAGAACGCCACCGCTGCGCGTTTCCGGTTCCATGGAGTAGTCGGATATCCACACCCCGTCTCTGTATCTGGGGTTGATGCTGGATCGATGGGACCAGATATCCCAGTCGCTTCCGGTGGCCTCGGCCCCCGGTCCGGCATGCACCACAAACAGAGCATCCACGTAGTTATTCCCGTCACTGTCGTAGAGTGAGTAGTCGACGTCCGGATTGGCGGCGTCCACCGCATCCTCCACCAGCTTTGCGGCGTTTTGAGGGTAGAAGCCAAAACCGTTCTGTCCGTCGGTATAGTAGGCATAGTCTTGTGGCATCCTGTACCAGCCCGCCACGTCACCCAGAAACTCAAATGTTTGATAGGAGTTCTCCCAATAGAAATCCCTCATACTTCCTGTCGGTACGATGAATCCTTCGCTGAAGAGGAGCTGCTCGAATTCAGCCGTGGAGTGGGTGCCCACGTTATCGTCAAAGTCGACCAAGATGACTATGGCCCTGACGGTGTCAATTTGTGGAGCGAGAGCGCCTTTAAGGCTACGCAGGGCAGGGGGATTAGGGTTGGGCTGCCAAACGCCTTGCTCTCTGGCAGCATGCGCCCGATCGATCCATTGTTCCAACCTACCCTCATTCCTGAGTCGTTCCACCACCTCGGGTGAGAGAGACACCGCCCACAGAGGAGCGGAGGTGGCCATAAGGAAGGCAACAAGAATGACAAAAAAAACAAGCTTCTTCCGATGAGAGTGCATTTCTCCTCCTTTCTTTCCCATCAGCCTACTCTTCCATAAAATTGTACACAGCAGAAGCAAATTGAGTTGCGCCTTGTGGGATCGCAAAGAGTATTACGTTGACCTGATTAGTCCTATTTGTCGACTCCGATCAAGCGGGCGTTTTTTCCAGAAGCCTATGTAAGTTATCGACCGAGTGAGGGAGAAGGTCAAGAATGGCTAAGGCAAGGCCGAGAAACGGTGAAAAAGTAATTTGAGCGGGAGACGTTCGTACAAGGAGCCTTCAGGTATTGACGTTTTTTCTTTTCTTTCGAGATTGTGTCGGGTCACACCCGCAGGGGCGGGCAAGATCTGACACAACTCAAGATTCGCCTTCTTTCTTCAGTACCTCTTCGGGTTGTGTGTGTTTCTCTTTCGCTTTCAACATCGGGATATTGATTCCCTTTTCCTGGGCAACCCTAATTGCCCCCTGGTAACCCGCGTCTGCATGACGGGCAACGCCGGTTCCCGGGTCGTTGGTCAAGACCCTTTCGAGTCTTATCTTCATCTCCTTGGAACCGTCCGCTACTATCACCATTCCGGCATGTATGGAGTTGCCGATGCCCACTCCTCCGCCGTGATGGACGGAGACCCAGGATGCGCCGGAGACAGCGTTCAAAAGACCATTCAAGATGGGCCAGTCGGCGATTGGATCCGAATAATCCTTCATTCCTTCGGTCTCCCTGAAGGGCGAAGCCACCGAGCCGCAATCCAAGTGATCTCGCCCAATGACCACGGGAGCTTTGAGCCTCCCCCGTTTGACCATGTGGTTGATGATGTCGCCGAAGTGCGCCCTCTCACCATATCCCAGCCAGCAGATTCGAGCCGGGAGTCCCTGAAAGTTGACCTTCTTTCGGGCCAGCTTGATCCAGCGGCAGAGAGGTTCATCCTGCTTGAACTCCCTTAAGATCACCTTGTCGGTCAGGGCGATGTCCTCCGGATCACCGGATAGCGCTACCCAGCGGAAAGGGCCTTTTCCTTCGAAGAAGAGCGGACGAATGTAGGCGGGAATGAATCCGGGGTAGTCAAAGGCATCTTCGATACCCGCTTTCTGAGCTTGGCCCCTGAGGTTGTTCCCGTAATCGAATACCACCGATCCCTGTTTCTGGAAGCCCAGCATGGCTTGAACGTGCGTGGCCATCGACTCCATGGACCTCTTGATGTATTCTTCAGGATTATCCTTTCTTAGAGCCAAGGCTTCGTCGTAGGGGATGCCAGCGGGAACGTATCCGTTCAACTCGTCGTGCGCGCTGGTCTGGTCGGTCACCACGTCCGGGATTATCCCTCTTCGTAAGATCTCCGGATGCGTCTCCGCACAATTCCCCACTAAACCGACTGAAAGAGGTTTCCCCTTCTCTTTCGCCTTCTGAACCCAGGTCAGCGCTTCATCCAAGCTATCGGTCATCTTCTCGCAGTATCCGGTTCTCAGGCGTCTTTCGATTCTGTCTTTATCTACCTCCACGTCGAGGATGACTCCGCCATTCATGATGATGGCCAAAGGCTGGGCGCCGCCCATCCCTCCCATCCCGCCGGTGAGAACAAATCTGCCGGAGAGATCTCCGCCGAAATGTTTTGCTGCCACGCTGGCTAAGGTCTCGTAAGTTCCCTGCAGAATCCCCTGGGTGCCTATGTAAATCCAGCTTCCTGCGGTCATCTGCCCGAACATGATCAGCCCCAGCCTGTCCAACTCCCTGAACTTTTCCCAGGTGGCCCAGGCAGGGACTAAGAGAGAATTGGCTATCAACACCCGCGGGGCATAGGTATGCGTTTTGAAGACGCCCACGGGTTTGCCTGACTGAACCAGGAGGGTCTCGTCATTCTCCAGATTCTTAAGACTTTCGACGATGGCATGGTAGCATTCCCAGTTTCGGGCAGCTTTGCCCGAGCCGCCGTAGATGATAAGCTCCTGCGGCTTTTCCGCCACCTCCTCATCGAGATTATTGTTGAGCATGCGCAAAGCAGCTTCCTGTTGCCATCCCTTGCAGGAGATCACATCGCCTCTCGGTGCTTTTACTGGTTTGTATTGCATCTTAAACCTCCAAGTTCATTCGAACCGGTCTTAGAGCATAAACTCAGTCCAATTGCAGCTGCTGAATAAGAGCTCCTCCAAGTGGAATCTCTTTCCGCTGTCGCCTATAGGCACGAATCATTTCTCGCAAGGCATCTTTGAGCAACTGCCTGCATTCCTCCAACGTCTCGCTCTCTGTCATGACCTCAGGCCAGTCAACGAGCTGGCCCATGTAGCCAGACTCAATCTTGGTGTACCTCGCAGTATAGCTTTCTAACATATGATACCACCCCTCGAACAGTTGTATTACCATGCAGAAGCTTCAGGATTCATACTATAGATAAGCTATGCAATCTCCAAGCGAAAAGCAACAGCTTTCCGTTCCCTGGAAAAAGGCTTGTGGTGGATTAATGCGGAGGGGCCTGAGCTGCGCAGTACCGCGGCGAGTAGATTCGTCACTTTCCGGAATCTAATGAGACCTGCCTGTCGGTCTGGTTCAATCGAGATCGAAAGCAGATGGCGTCCGTCAGATGCCTTCAAACGGCTCGTATTTGCTTATCTTCAGCCTCGTGATCGACCCTTCCAGGTATAAGGTCAGCTTCGTTGGAGCTTGGTCAAAGCCCGGGGTTTCGTATCCGTCGTCTGTCTCTTCTAAGGTAAACCAGGAGAAGCTGGTTGAACTTAAATTGCTGTGGTTCTCTATTCTGAGCGCCATGCCCTCAGGCAAAGAGACTGAGACCTTTGATGCTTTCGATTCGATTCTTGCGCTCACCTCGTCCACCAGATTACCGATTCTCACTTTTGCGTTCGAAGCTTTAGCCTCCAGATCAAGAACGCGAATTCTAAGGTTCGACAGGTCAATATCCGCGCGGCTGGCCTTAACATAGACCGTAAGGTCAATGGGGATAAGTTCGGTTAACCTGATTTCCCAACTCTTCCTGTCCCAGGCGCCGTGGAACCATCCCTTGCTGAAGCTCCATTCACGCCATCTCCTCTCCCTGTCCCTGATCTTCAGCCTGGCCGAGCTGTCCATGGCTGAAGCTTCATAGCTGACCTGTGGCTCTCTTTCGAAATAGTCCAGTTCTGCCAAGATGAGTTTATCCGTGCCTGATGAGATCACCAGATCGCCCGCGTTCAGCCGAACTGAAGTCCTTACCTCGGTCAGTGTGGAATCCAGTTCCTCGCTCCAGTGATATGCCTGGCCGGTTCGATGGGTTATCCCCAGATCCGAATCAAAGACAAAGGCCGGGCCCAGGATGGCGGCGAAAAACAACAGGGGAGAGATTATGGTCAGAAACGAAAGACGCGTTTTCTTGAGCAACAACTCAAATCCGATTGCTATCAAAGCCACCGGCCACAAAGAAAAGATCCTGAACCATACCGACCAGGAGAGATGATCCATAGTGTTTAAGAGCAAAACTACGCCAGCAGATATGAGTATGGCTCCATTTCTGATTCTTCTGATATCCATACGTCAGTCTCCTTATAGATTTCAGTTCAGGAGGATGGTTCCCTTTTCCGGGCTTTCAGCAGTAACGCCACGCCCAGAACGATCAGGATTACCGGCCAGAGATAGCTGAAGTCGAACCAGGGGATGAGATTGTTCAACAGAAAGATAAGGCCGATCAGGATGAGAGCCAGGCCGGGCAGAAGCCGGCCCAGTTCGGATCTCTCGGATGTCACCACCTCCGCTTCCATCTCCGGCCGCCGGGGTATGACTACCCAGCCTATGAGGTAAGCCAAAAGCCCGATGCCGTCGGCGAAGATCAAAAGCACCGCCACTACCCGTAAAATGGTGGGATCGACATTGAGATATTCACCCACTCCCCCGCATACGCCGGCTATCATCGAGTTGGTTCGAGAACGATAAATCTTTTTTTCCATAATGATCTCCTCTCGCTGGTGGTCTTTCTCAGTATACGAGATATCTCACCTTACAGATTCATTTAAGTATCAACTGAAGCTGATGATGGTGATGGTGAACCTGGCAGAAGAAGCTTCACTTGAAAAAAACTGAGATAGTTAAGACCTAATCTGACATCTTGGCAAGAGAAAGATTTAAACAGGAGGGATGTCAGATGACCGATCAGCAGAACGCTCCGCATAAGCGGCTGGCAATTGAGCGTAGTTGAATTGCCAGTCCGAGTTAATGCGGTTGTTAGGTCTATACGATCTATGGATGTATTCTTGCTCCACATGAAGTTATGCTCTTTTTATCTATAGTCGTTGCTTGATAGAGTGTTCGTTCTATTCCGAATTCTTTCTCTGGTTGTTGGCCGTATTTCACAAGAAATATATCAAACTCACGGATTGGATTGCCTGTCACCCAGCCGATATCTTTTTCTAAATCCTCTTGCTTTGTTTTTGATACAATTTCCCGAGCTAAATTTATAGCAGGTTTATACAGCTTTTCACTTGTGTATTTGAACCGTTGTCCATATTTTCCTTTGCCCTGCAAGTCTTTAAAGCTTAAGTCTTTCGGAAGTCCTGGGATTTTCTCATGCAACCAGCCCCAGTCTAGAAATATCTTTGAAATAACAATATCTGGTTTTATTACCTGAAAACCAATATCCATCATAAAGTGTAAGACTGTCAGATCGCCCCGATACCCTATTTCCATCAAGTGCCTGTGTATGGCCCACACATCATTCTCGCTGTAACCATTCTTAATAAAATCAAGAACCGGTGTGTTTGCACCCTTATTGGTAAAAAAATCTATTAATAGCCTCGCCACAGACACTATCTTAACAAGTTTCGGGACATTACCGATTGTTTGCTTATTTGAAAAGGCACCTGTTCTATTAAGAAAGTCACGAACTTGATGCCCACCTCTAATAACGGTATGTCCTGAAGTCTCTATGTTCCAATCTTCCCCAGAAAATATTTCGTAATCATCGAAAATACTCTCTATATCAATTATCTCCGTTGTAGCGATCTGCGATCTAATTCCAGCATATCTGTTTTTTGTCCATAAGTGATGCCAAATAGCGGTTGCTGCATTTTTGTCTGTTCCACGATATTTCTCTAAGTCAGCATCATCACACAGCTTTTCGACGCTTTTTTTCAGTCTTTCTTTATTCTTCCCATGTATATCCGGATTATTCGACAGGGGTCGAGTTGCCTCTTCGTAAACAGCCGTCCGAATTTTGCGGTAAATTTCGGACATCTCTTGTACATCATTTGCATTCATGATGCTTTCCCCGTTCTTGGACCTAACTTCTGTTTATATGGTTTCCAGATAAAACCGCTTCCTGATTTTCCTTCCAGATAACACGCCATGCCAAAAGTTGGCTAAGTTGTCTCTATTCAATGTCTTATGAGAATCCTGGCGTCGTTTCGGCGCGTTATATGGTTTCCGCATAACACATTTTGCCTTTCAGGTTCTCAAGGTATCCACCGGGCTTTTCACCCCCCGACCTCCTTGGTTCAAAACATGAGTATAGATCATCGTCGTTTGGCCTTGTCTGGCTGACCAGCGACCGACCTTCGTCCCCCTTTTGAAGAAAATCCAGTTTGTCCCGTCCGGCCGTGGCGGTAATTCGATTCTGCAACTTTTCAGTCTTTCTTTTCCGCGGAGTCCTCCGAGCTGGGTTGTCCCGCATCCTGTTTCGTTCGGGCGGAGTCTTTATCCTCCTGCTTCTCTTCGTCCTGCTTTGCCTCTGACTCCTCAACGCCGGGAGGCTCTTTGGCTTCTTCCTTCGGTTTGGTGTCTTTCTCCTTTTTCTCCTGCTGATCCTTTTTCACCTCATCTAAGTAATTCATCCTTAACTCATACAGTGTGTGCTCCAGAAACTTTTTTTCGTTTTCGGACAGGTTGTTCTTGGTTTTGTTCTGGATCATCTCCAGCATGTCGATGGAGAATTGTGCCTGGTCCAAGTTGCGCTCAACTTTCTTGGTGATGGGATTTTGCAGCTTTCCCATCTGCTGCATGGCGGCAGCCTGAAACGTGATAATTAGCTGGACGAAGTGAAATTCATCTTTTTCTTCGGATTCATTTTCGGGCATCTGGTCCTCTCTTCTTCTTTTTGCCGGGGTAGGCGGCTATATGAGAAAAGGGGGAAACGCTGGCCGGTACCCTTCGGGGAGCGGCAAGGTTTAACGGCTCTTTCTTCTTGCTTTCTTCTTTTCTTTTACCTTCTGGCTGATCACGTCCGACAGCCTCTCGGCTAAGACCAAATTGTGCTGGGCATCCATGCACTCGGCATCGACCTTTTTTAGCAGTCTGGCCATATCGTAATCGTCTATGTCCCGAATAATCTCCTTGACCACCTTCTCCAACTGTTCTGCCTTTTTCAAAGCCTGACGTATTTTCTTCGACGTCTCCATACCTTCCTTTTGGTTTTTTTCGTTAACCCTTATGCCTAAGTCCCCACCCTTGGGCTTCACCAGAACTGGCTTTCTCCGATGTGGCTATTCAATGCTCCTGGTCTTGCAGAGCTTCTGCGAGATCAGCCGCATGTCCAGCCGGTATTGGTCCATCACCGCCTGGGAGACGTCGTTGGGATCGATCCCGTAATCCTCCAGCCCTTTGGCTTTCACCGGAATGTTCTTGCTGGAGATGTTAATTCCCAGATGAATTTTGGTGGAGACCGGCGTTCTCAAAGTGGCAGAGACGGTGAGCTTGGAGTCGGTGTCAAATAGATCGTCGCCCCATCTCTGCAGCACGTCCCCTTTCAGCCGGTGATTCAGCTTGTCCTTCAGGATGTCCACCAGAAGCTTCTGCCTGAGAATCGCCTTTTCCAGATCGAGATCAAAGTGCTCTACCATAAAATGTAGCATTCGCTCACTTTTTATCTGGGTCTTCTTTTTGAAATGGTCTATCCCGATGATGTATTTTTCATCCACCTGGCAGGGTCCGATGAAAGCCACGATGTTGTCTCCCAGGATGTCGTAGTTTTTGTAAGCCCAGAAGGAACTGAGCTGTTCTCCGGTGAATAGAATCTCGTCTCGAACAAAAAGTGATATCATGGTTTTACCCTCATGCTTGATCCTCCCGAATGACTGCTCGTTGGCAGGGCTTCGGACCCTGCCCCGTGGACGATAAGTTGCCATTTATGTTCAGCTTAGAATCTCTCCCGACTATTAAGGATTTACTCTTTTTTAGCAAGATTTCATCCTATGTCCACCAGCGAGAACCTCTTCTTGTATTTTCGGATGAAAGTCGATCGGATGCACTGATTTTCGCCCTTACTCAACTTGGGATCCTCTCCGATTATTCTGAAAGCCCAATCCCTGGCCCGATACAGGAGCTTAGCATCGGTCACGATGTCTGCGATCCGGAGTTCCGGCAGCCCATGCTGCCGGGTGCCAAAGAATTCACCCGGTCCTCTTAGTTTTAGGTCCATCTCCGAGATCTTGAACCCGTCGTTGGTTGCAGTCATGGTCTTCAGCCGCTTTTCCGCCTCCTGAGAGAGCGGCGGATTCCCCACCAGGAGACACCAGGACTGATCTGCGCCCCTGCCGATTCTTCCTCTCAACTGATGTAGTTGAGAGAGCCCAAATCTCTCGGCATGCTCGATTACCATGACCGTGGCATTGGGAACGTCCACCCCCACCTCGATCACCGTGGTGGCAACCAGGATGTCATAATCCCCGTTGCGAAAGGCCTGCATGACCTTTTCCCTCTCCTTGCTCTTGATCCGGCCGTGAAGCAATGCCAGTTTCCGGTGAGGGAAGATTTCCTCTTTCAAATATTCATAACTCTCGGTTGCCGCCTTTAAGTCTGCCTTTTCCGATTCCTCGACTAAGGGATAGACTATGTAAGCCTGATGTCCTCGCTTCAGCTCCCCTTCTAAGAATTCATACATCTTCGACTTGGAATTTTCCGTCCAATAGGAGGTCTTGATCGGTTTTCTGCCCGGAGGAAGAGCATCTATCACCGAAACGTCGAGATCACCATACGCGGTCAGAGCCAGGCTACGGGGGATAGGGGTGGCGGTCATCACCAGCACGTCCGGTGAGAAGCCCTTCTGCTTCAATTTTGCCCTCTGCATCACCCCGAAGCGATGCTGCTCGTCTATCACCACCAGACCCAATTTAGAGAACTCCACCTTCTCCTGAATCAGGGCATGGGTGCCGATCACCACCTGCGCCTCCCCGCTTCTCATGCTTTGTAGAACTGAGTCTCTCTCCGCCTTGACCACCGAGGCAGTCAACAGAGCCACCTTTACGCCGAGAGATTCCAGCATCTGGTGGATGGTTATATAATGCTGCTCCGCCAGAATCTCGGTGGGAGCCATGAGAGCAGCCTGATAGCCGCTCTCCACCGCCATGAGCATGGCAATCAGTGCCACAATGGTCTTACCCGAACCGACGTCTCCCTGTAGCAATCGATGCATGCTGGTATCCGACATCATGTCTTTGGAGATTTCCCGCAAAACCTTTTTTTGGGCTTCAGTCAACTCGAAGGGCAGCATCTTCAGAAGCGCCCTTACCAGATTCCCCGGTTTCTGGAAAGCTATCCCCTCCTCCCGATGAACCTTCTGCTTTCTCAGGGCCAGCATGAGTTCCAGATAGAACAGCTCATCGAAAGCCAGCCTTGCTCTTGCCGTCTCAGCGGATTTGAGGTTGTTCGGGAAATGTACTTTTTTTATCGCCTCTGCAAGAGAAGGAAATCCTGTGTCTGCCACCACGCCTTCCGGAAGGGTCTCCTTCAGTAACGACGGCGCAGCATCCAGGAATGGCTTGAGCACTCTCCTGAAACCCCGGCTGTCGAGTCGCACCTTCTTCAAATCGGCGGTGGAGGGATAAAGCGGTATGACCCGCCCGGTATGAATCAATTCATCGTCCGGTATTCCTTCGTCTGACTTCTTGGAGATAATCTCAAATTCCGGATGGGTCATCTGCAGGCCGCGGTAAAAGGTCACCTGACCCGACGCGACCACCAGATCATTTTCCTCGAAAACGTTCTTGACCCAGTTCAACTTGGAGAACCAGACCAAGCGAATGAAACCACTTTCGTCCTTCAGGATCACCTGGAATTGAGGCCTTCTGGTCCTTGCCCGTCCGAACGCCTCCACCCGGCCTATCACGGTGGCAGTCGACCCCGCTCTCACCTTAGCCATGGGGAGGATGGTGCTTCGATCAAGGTACCTGCGGGGGATGTAGTAAAGCAGGTCTTCGACGGTCTCAACTCCGATCTGTTTTAGAGCTTCCGCTCTTACCGGGCCAATGCCCTTAACGTACTGAACTGAATCAGTCAACTCCACGTTGAGGTGTTTCTCTGTCTGGGGTTTGGTGATTGGCAACGATACTCCCAATGATAGCTACGGGTTACCCGGACATGTCTAAATATAAGCCTGATCTCAAATTGATGT
>CBDUQU010000032.1:0-24246 GCA_965369445.1 uncultured bacterium
ATCGTCTCCTCGGTGTTCGATCAGATCCGCAAAGTCAATCCTGACACAAACGCATACATAACCTTGACGGAGGAGCAAGCCAGAGAAACCGCCGGAAGGATTGATGATCGCCGAAAGAGAGGTGAGAATCTTGGAACTTTAGCCGGTCTGCCGGTTGCCGTTAAGGACAACATCTGCACAAAGGGGATTCGCACCACCTGCGCATCCAAGATTTTGTCCAATTTCATTCCGCCATACGATGCCGTGGCGGTGGAAGGACTAAAAAGGGCCGACGCGGTGATAATAGGCAAGACTAACATGGATGAGTTTGCCATGGGATCATCCAACGAGACCTCTTTCTTCGGGCTGGTCAAGAATCCATTTGATCCCGAGAGAATACCCGGCGGTTCCAGCGGCGGCTCGGCTGCGGCGGTAGCTTCACACATGGCCACCATGGCTCTGGGATCGGATACCGGAGGCTCTGTAAGGCAGCCAGCCAGTCTCTGCGGCGTGGTGGGGATGAAGCCCACCTACGGGCGAGTTTCCCGGTACGGCTTGGTAGCCTTTGCCTCGTCCTTAGATCAGATCGGAGCAATAACCAAAGACGTGAGAGATTGCGCACTGCTCTCAAGCGTGATCTGCGGTTACGATCCAAGAGATTCAACCTCCCTGGAGGAGGCAGAACCGGACTTTTCTGAATCTCTGGAAGGCGAAGTCAAGTATATAAAGTTAGGAATCCCCGAGGAGTACTTCGGACAAGGCCTGGATGAGGAAGTAAGAGAAGCGGTGGTGAAGGCAGTGGGGGTTCTGGAAAAGCTGGGAATGAAGGTGGAGGAGGTTTCTTTGTCCCATACGGATAAAGCCATCGCCACCTATTACGTTTTAGCAGACGCGGAAGCATCCTCCAATCTGGCCCGGTACGACGGAGTGAGGTACGGCTTCCGACCGGAAAGAGAACTGGAGCTTTCCCGGATGTATAAGAAGACCAGAAGCGACGGATTTGGCGCGGAGGTGAAGAGAAGAATCATCCTGGGGACCTACGTTCTGTCTGCAGGTTACTACGAAGCCTATTATGCCAAGGCTCAGAAGGTCAGAACCATAATCAGGGAAGATTTCGACCGGGCGTTCGAGAGGGTCGACGTGATAGTCACCCCAACTTCGCCTACCACTGCGTTCAAAATCGGTGAGAAGATCGATGATCCCTTGACCATGTATCTTTCGGACATATACACCGTCTCGGCTAACTTAGCCGGGATACCGGCGATCTCAGTTCCCTGCGGCAAAGACTCAAAGGACCTGCCCGTGGGACTTCAGATAATGGGAAGGCCATTGTCTGAAGGTTTGATCCTGAAAGTGGCATATGCTTTGGAGCAGAATCTTTGAGATTGTAGGTCCGAAATGTTCTGCCATACCTGTGCCCGTCGGGTCCCCTGACCCGACGGACTAAAGCCGTTGTCCGAGAATTTGATCTTAAAGGTGGCCTATGCCTTAGAGCAGAGTTTATAAGAGTGGAAGCCCGAAATGTCCCGCGAGACTCTCGGATGAGGCTCGGTTAGAAATCGTAACCCTCCCTTAATCTCTCCTGTAAAGGGAGGGAGAATTCCCTCTCCCTCTGGGAGAGGGCAGGTTGAAAATCCCGCCCTTCCACGAGCTCAGGGTGGTGAGCGAAGCCGAACCACCAGAGGTGTGCCCGTACGGGCACACCAGAGGCGGGGATGAGGGCAATTCTTGAAGCGAACCTGAAAATAAACGAGGAGGTTTGTATGGATTATGGTGGATTGGTAAAAAGAGCTTTGGACATCATGTGGAAGTTCAAATACCTGTGGATTTTTGGATTCTTCTTACAATTTGGATCGGGCACAGGCGGGTGGTTTGGAAATGCGCCGGAGAAGATCAAACTGCCAGTGGGTGATCTCCTCAGCGGAGCGCTGGTAGGAGTAATCATACTCCTGGTGTTGGTCGGGCTTCTGGTTTTCCTGGTCTTCCTGATTATGTATCTTATCTCACAGGGCGGACTTATCCACTGCGTTTGGAAAATAGAGTCCGGAGAAAAGCCAACCTTGCGCGACGGTTGGAATGCAGGCATCAAGAACTTCTGGAGGATCCTGGGAATCAGCATCCTGATTTTGATTTTCATAGTCGCATCAGCTGTAATAACTCTGGGACCTTTTGTGGTATTAATCATCGCTCTTAAGATAGTTGGCCTGCTTTCTGCGCTCGTTTTATTTCCGGTGTTCCTGGTTCTGTTGGTTACCCTAATCCTGGTTGGTCTTTATGCCGAGAGAACCTGCGTCATAGAAGGCAAAGGAGTCTTCGATTCACTTGCCGGCGGCTGGGAGACGTTGAAAAGCAACCTGGGAAGTTCCCTGGTGATGGCGTTGATCGGCATCGGCAGCACCATGGTGTATATGCTTGGGTTCGTGATCGTGGGTCTGCTGCTGGCCTTGCCGTTTGTGGCATTGGGCCTCATCAATCTACTCCTCGGAATTTCCCTGGGAGTGATCGTTGGACTAGTTTACATAGGCCTGGCCTCCGCTATGTGGGGAACCTATATCGACTCCCTGTGGACCATGGCATATATGGACATGAAGAAGCCGGAGACACAGCCGGCCACCGTATGATGACCGAGGAAGAAGTTCCCTCTCCCCTTGGTATACACCATGCGGTTTATACTTTGGAGAGAGGGCAAGGGTGAGGGGGATCTTGGACTGAGGATAACAAAAGCCAAAGGGCTATCTATGGAAGTGTTTAAGCCAAGATTCTCAATCGCCGGGTGGATTAGCAGCGTAGGGCTGATCGTCTTCTTTCTTCTGGTGGCATGGATAAGTTGTGTCAGCGAAAAGAGCCTGTATTTTCTTTTTGTCCTCGCCATGATTCTGGTTTTTGGCTTTTTGCTTGTTGCTCTGTTTTTCCTGGCAATCTATCCCACCATGCGGTATGAAATGAGAAGGGACGAACTTCGTCTGGTTTGTGGACCTTTCAACTGGAGTATTCCATACTCCGAGATCAAAGAGATTACCAGGAGCAATCTGAAATATCACCCCTCATCCACGGGTTGGAAATTGCCCGGCTATACCATCGGCAGGGTTTACTATAAAAACCGGGGCGACGTGAGGATGTGTGCCACCGGCATGTGCAAGAATATCATCTTGATCGAAACCGAAGACTTACTTTATGGCGTGACACCCACAGATGAGGGGAGGTTTTTTGATTCGCTGCGAGAAAGGACTTCTCATATGACAAAAACGAGGAGGAGAACAGTGGATCTTAACAAGGTACAGGAATCAGTATCACATTACTTGGCTCAGCTTGAAGGTGTGCATAAGCTGTTGGGAATTGACCAGGCCGCTGTAGGTGACGTCTTGTCGAAATTCAACAGTCTTGAACCGCTGAGAAAAAGATACAATCAACACGGTAGCGTGGACTATCTCGCAACCGAGCTAGCGATGTCGATTGGGCACTTGAGGTTTGCGATCAGCAACCTGTGTCTCTTCCACCTGGTTGGTTTGACGGATTTTGAGGTCATTAAGACCGAATACGGGCCGTTCGGCCGCGCCAAAGGGGGCAGATGGACTGCGACAGACAGGATGTTCTTCTATTTCGTGGATAGCGCTCTTGAACGCCTGTATGGTTTCTGGAACAGGATCGCATACCTCCTCAACATCTTCTTCAACGTAGAGAGTCGAGAGGAGAAAGTTCTCTTCCCGCAGGTGATCGACCAGATGAACTCGAAGTTCAAAAGACTTGCTCAAGACCAGCACTTCAAAGACCTGAGAGAGTTCAAAGACAAGGACTACACGGACTTCAACCGCAAGCGGGCCACAATCGTCCACAAACGGTGCAGTTGGTCGAACTATTTCACTGAAGCGTTGCGACTTGCGACAGACTTGGACGGGTTAAGAGGACTCCAGGTGGAGCGGGACGAGTGGCCCGATTTCTTTTTGCAGAACTTCGAGCGTGCTCACAAAGGAATCGATGAGGCAATAGCCATCATAAAGGATAATGTGGATCAGAAATCCGTCGAATAGGCCTTCGGCCCTGTGGGACGCACCCGCGCCGGCTTGGCGTAGCTGATGTCTCATGCCTCTGAGCGGTTCGACGGTCGTTACGGGGGAGAGGGCTTTGCAGGTAGGGGAGTTGGCACACACAAAATGATTTCTCACCCTCCCTTAATCCGTCCCGTCAAGGGAGGGAGAATTTCCTCTCCCCTCAGGGGAGAGGATTAAAGTGAGGGGGTTCTGGTCGTGAACGAATGAGACAGCGCGTAGCAGAGGCTTCACGCCTCTGTGCGGCCGGACGATCGCTACGCGAACCACATATGTAAAATGGAATACGAAAGCGTCATAGGTTTAGAAGTTCACGCCCAGCTTCTGACTGACTCCAAGATATTCTGCGGGTGCTCCACCAAGTACGGAAGTCCGCCCAATTCCCAGACCTGCCCGGTCTGCCTGGGCATGCCGGGTGTTCTGCCTGTGTTGAACAAGAAGGCGGTGGAGTACGCTATAAAGATGGTTCTGGCGGTGGGAGGGACCGTACGTGCTGAAAGTACCTTCGCCCGAAAGAACTACTTCTACCCGGACCTCCCCAAAGGCTACCAGATCTCGCAATATGAGCAGCCCCTGGCAGCCGGCGGGTTCATCGAGGAAGAGAGTAACTCAGGAAAGAAAAAGATCAGAATAGCTCGCATCCACTTAGAAGAGGATGCCGGAAAGTCTGTGCACCCTGAGGGTGAATCGGAGAATGAGACGTCTGTGGACCTGAACCGGTGTGGTGTTCCTCTGATCGAGATAGTAAGCGAGCCGGATATTTCATCGCCGGGTGAGGCACATCTTTATCTTACCAAGGTCAGACAACTGGTGCAGTACCTGGGTATCTGCAGCGGGAACATGGAAGAGGGCGCTCTCAGGTGTGATGCCAATGTGTCGGTACGGCCAAAGGGGACAGCGAAACTTGGAGTAAACACCGAGGTCAAGAACATGAACTCCTTCCGGGCGGTGGAGAGGGCTTTGACCTTTGAAATAAAGAGGCAGATTGATATATTAAAAAAAGGTGGCACGGTTGAGAAAGAGACCCTGCTCTGGGATGAAAAAAGGCAGAAATCAACCGTTATGAGGAGCAAGGAGGAATCCCCCGATTACAGATATTTCCCCGAACCGGACCTGGTGACGCTGGCGGTATCTCGAGAATGGATCGAACGGATCAAAGAGAGTTTGCCAGAGCTTCCGGATGAGAGAAGAAGAAGATTCGCGGTGGAGTACAAAATTCCAGAATATGATGCCGGGGTCTTGACATCCTCCAAGGAATTGGCAAATTACTATGAGGAATGCGTGAAACACCACCCCGATCCCAAGATGGTTAGCAACTGGGTAATGGGCGAGGTGTTGAGGGAGCTGAATGAGAGGAAGGTCGAGATTGAAGAATTTCGGGTCAATCCAAAGAATCTTGCCGGACTGTTGAAAGAGGTAGAGAACGGAACCATAAGCGGCAAGATGGCGAAGGAGATGTTTCCTGAGATGGCCCAAAGCGGAAGGTCGGCCGCCGAGATCATCAGTGAGAAAGGATTGGCTCAGATAACAGATGAAAAGTACGTTGAGCGGATCGTCGACGAGGTTTTGAAGGAAAGTCCGGAGAACGTTAGAAGATATCGTGAGGGAGAGGATAAGCTCCTTGGCTTTCTTGTAGGGCAGGTGATGAAAAAGACACAAGGGAAAGCCAATCCCAAATTGGTCAATGAAGTTTTGAAAACAAAACTATCTAAAGACAAGTAATGAATGTAGCGGAAGGCTTTAGCCTCCCAATATTTGATGCATCGGCATCAGACAATGCCGACGCTACTTAGCTTCGGGAATTCCCCCACCGTTGTCGGGGTCGCAAGACTATCCCCGAAGCATCAGAGAGATATGATACAGAGACTAAAATGGAAAACTTGAAAGCACGCTTCTGGGCAGGCAAGAATTATGCGGTGGTGGGGATCTCTGATGAGAAAGGGAAATTTGGCAATACGGTTTTCAAGGAGCTACAAGAGAGAGGCTATAAAGTTTTCCCGGTGAACCAAAGGTTAGATCTATTTGAAAATCAGGAGTGCCATAACAGCTTGAGTGTGATCTCCGAACCTTTGGATGGCGTTGTGGTCATAACCCGTCCACAAGGGGCAAAAAAGGCGATTCGGGAATGCATGAATTTGGGGATCAAGAGAGTCTGGCTTTATCCTGGTTCCAAATGCGACGAAGCGATCAATTTGGCTAAAGAAGGCAAAATTGAGCTAATACACAACGCTTGCCCCTTGCTCTACTTAGAACCAGTGAAATTCCCCCATTCTTTACACAGGTGGATAGTTAAGCTGTTTGGAAGACTGTAGAGCCTTGTAGGTCAAGTATGTCCGTTCATGGAGAATCCTTCAGGTCAAGCCCTTCAGGATAAGTCCATTCAGGATGAATCTGGAGGACTGCTTGACTACGAGAGTTGTCAACCCCGCCTGTGGCGGGGTTGAGATACAAAGTTGAAACTGAGGTTTTTGGGAGATGAAGAAGAGTGAATCATCCTTTGGCAGCGAGAATGGGGGGGCAGCAGACGCAGCCAGACCGTCTCGCCAACCCCTGTACAAGGCGGATGAAGTCAGAAGCTTACAGGAGAGAGAAGGCTTCATCAAAAAAGACAATCAGCTGAAATTCTCACTTCTGCTGGAGAACTTGGGCTCGTGCCAGCGTCTTGTCGATATTGGCTGCGGCTGGGGACAGTTTCTCGGCCTGGCTCAGAATCATGTGCCCGAGTTGTGGGGAGTTGACGAGAGCCCGGATGGCATAAAGGACATTAAGCGCCATTGCCCGAGAGCTAAGGCGGTGATCTGCCGGGCAGACAAGCTGGCGCTTCCGGAGGGGTACTTCGACGCTGCGGTGACATCGCAGATGCTCCACGAGGTCAAGCTCTTCGGTGAAGAAGGCGAGCTTATGAAGGTGCTGGGTGAGATTCGAAGAATTCTCGCAAAGGGCGGCAGGTACCTCCTTCTGGATCATCTGGACGCGGGAGAAGGAGAGGTGGTGGCAAGATTGCCGGAGGAAAAGATGAAGCAGCTGGCGGAATTCGAGCAGAAATTCAAATTCTATCCAGCGCGACACGAACGTGTCGAGGCCAACGTGGTAAGAATGTCGAAGCGCTCTCTGCAGGACTTCTTGACGAAAACATGGTCCTTGAATACGGCCATGGAATCGATGGAGATGAATGAAACGCACAATGTCTTTCAGAAAAAGGAGGCGGTTGAGTTGATAGAATCCTCAGGTTTTGCGGTTCGTGACTGGATAGTCTTCTCGGACATTCGGGACGATCTGAAGGCTGCGGGCGGAGAACTGATTGAAGGACGATCATGGAATAGGAAGTTCCTGTTGGTAGCTATTGTGGACGGCTGAAGTCTCCCGCTACACAGGAGAATCCAATTAACGGAGACGAGTCAAAAATGAAGAAACTAAATCTAGTTGTTTTGGCTTCGGGTGGCGGCACCAATCTGCAGGCAATAATCGACAGCATCGAGGCGGGAAAGGTGGATGCGCAGATCAAGGCGGTGATAAGCAACAACAGCAAATCGGGCGCCCTGGAGCGCGCCCGGAACCATAATATTACCGACATTCACCTAAGCCACAAGCAATTCGCCACCCCGGAGGAGTTTAATCAGAAACTGCTCTCAATCCTGAAGGAGAATGAAACCGATCTGGTGGTGCTGGCCGGCTACATGAAGATGATCTCTCCTACGGTGATAAGAGAGTACAAAAACCGGATGATAAACATTCATCCCGCCCTCCTCCCTTCCTTTGGAGGGAAGGGGATGTATGGCATTCACGTGCACGAGGCAGTGGTAGAGTCGGGCGTGAAGGTGACCGGCGTGACCGTCCACGTGGTGGACGAGGTCTACGATCATGGTGCCATCCTTTTCCAGAAGTGCGTGCCGGTTTCCAGTGACGACACGCCCGAGAGCCTGCAACAGAAGGTTCTGCCGTATGAGCACGAAGCCTATTCCCGAGTAATTCAGCTTTTTGCTGAAGGGAAAATCGAGATCAAGGATAACCGCGCGTTCATAAGAGAATAGCGCGTAGCAGAGGCTTCATGCTTCTGAACGGTCAGACCACCGCCCGTCCGGGCGGAGCCATCAAGGCTCCGCTACGCTTCTAAACCCGGGCGGGGCGAAATGCCCTTTCCTTCGACCCTGAGGTCTTCCTTCGACCCTGAGGTCTCAGGACCGAAGTGCAGGACCGAGGGGCAGGATGAACCCCGCCCTATGGATTTCGTGGTCGTTGATCCCATAGGAGCGGGAATTCATCCCGCCGCCCGAGATGATTGCCCGCCGACACGATGGCGGGGCTAAATGCCCCGCCCTATGGATTTCACGGTCGTTGACCCCATAGGAGTGGGAATTTGTACCGCTCCTGCAAATAGCTCTTTGAAAAAACGCTAAAACTTCATAGATTAGACCATGGCAACTTTTGACTTCCGGAGGTAGGATGGAACAAGCGTTGATGGAAACCAACATAGCTGAATATCCGCTTTTTGCCCGGGGGAAGGTAAGAGACGTATATGACCTGGGTGAAAAGCTCTTGATCGTCGCCACCGACAGAATCTCTGCCTTCGACGTGGTGCTCCCCAACGGGATTCCCGGCAAGGGCAAGGTGCTGACCCAGATGTCCTTATTCTGGTTCGATCTGGTCAGGAACGTGGCGGAGAGTCATCTGATCTCGGGGAACGTGGACGAGTATCCGGAGGATCTGAATAAACATCGGGAGGTTCTCGAGGGACGCTCCATGCTGGTCAAAAAGGCCGAGAGGATCGACGTCGAATGCGTGGTAAGGGGATATATATCCGGCTCCTTGTGGAAGGAATATAAGAACAAGGCGGTCTTTCAGGGAAAATCACACACGGTAGAACTCCTTGGCGTTCAGCTTCCCTCCCATCTAACCGAATCTGAAAGACTTCCCTATCCCATCTTCACTCCCACCACCAAGGCTGAGGAGGGGCACGACGAGAGCATGACCTTTGAACAGGTGAAGGAGATGGTTGGTGAGAAGCAGGCTCAGGATCTGAGGGGGAAAAGCCTGCAGATTTTCAGGAAGGCGGCAGATTACGCGGAAAGAAGAGGAATGATCATCGCGGACACCAAGTTTGAGTTCGGGACGCTTAACGGTAAGATGATTTTAATCGACGAGATATTCTCCTCCGATTCCTCCAGATTTTGGGACAAGAGAAACTTCAAGAGAGGACGGCCCCAGGAGGCCTTTGACAAACAGATCGTGCGGGACTATCTGGAGTCGATCCACTGGAATAAGCGGCCTCCGGCGCCCCGGCTTCCCGAAGAGATAGTCGCGAAAACATTGGAAAGATATCAGGAGGTTTACCAGAGATTGGTTAAGTAGAGACCTCTCCTCCTTTATCCTCTCTCAATCAAATGGGCAGGGGGAAACAGTTAAGGAGGCTGCAAGTTACTCTGAAGGAGACTAACAATGGAAAAAAGGGATTTGGGACGAATCAAGATACGTCGGGCGCTGTTAAGTGTGTCCGACAAGACAGATCTCTTAGAACTGGCCGGAGTCTTGTCCCAACTGGGCGTGGAGATCGTCTCCACCGGTGGTACCCGGACAGAGTTAAAGAAAGCGGGGATAAAGTCGATATCCATCTCCTCCTTCACCGGTTTTCCGGAGATTCTGGGAGGTCGGGTCAAGACTCTTCACCCGAAAGTCTTCGGCGGTATCCTGGCCATAAGAGAGGACGAGGAGCAGAAAAAAGAGGTGACCGAGCAGGACATCAACTACATCGACCTGGTGGTGGTGAACCTCTATCCCTTTGGCAAGGTGATAAGCCGGGATGATGTCAAGAAAGAGGATGCCATTGAGAACGTCGACATCGGCGGGCCCAGCATGCTGAGGGCTGCGGCGAAAAACCACGAGTCGGTGGCGGTGGTGGTAAATCCTGAGAGGTATGGTGAGATTATTCAAGAATTGGAGGAAAACGACGGATCGCTTTCGTTGGAGACTCGACTCAGTTTAGCTGCCGAAGTCTTCCAGCACACCGCCCATTACGACAGCATGATAGCAAACTTCTTCCGGGGAATCCTCCCGCCAAAAGAGGGAGAGTTTCCCGAATATGTATCAGTGGGCTGGGAGAAGACGCAGGGTTTGCGCTACGGGGAGAATCCTCATCAGCAGGCGGCATTCTACAAAGACACCGGATTCAAAGGTCCCAGCATTGTTAGGTGTGAGATACTCTCCGGGAAGGAACTCTCCTATAACAACATCATCGATCTAAACGCGGCTCTCTCTATGCTGGAGGATTTTCAGGAAAAGCCGTTTGCGGTGGTACTCAAACACACCAATCCCTGCGGAGCTGCCTGTGGGGATACGCTGGACAAAGCTTATGAAGACGCGCTGGCCTGCGATCCTCTCTCCGCCTTCGGATGTATAATCGCCCTTAACCAGATGGTGGATATGGCCACCGCGCAGAAGATTCACGATACCTTCTTTGTGGAATGCGTGCTTGCTCCCGGATACGCGCCAGAGGCATTTGAACTGTTAAAAAAGAAAAAGAACCGAAGATTTTTGGCTTGTCCCGATCTTTTGAACTTCCAGAAAAGCACGAGTAATGTGGTCAACGTGATAAAGGGCGGCGCTCTGCTGCAGACGCCGGATCACCACGAGATGAAGGAGAGTGACTTGAAGGTGGTGACACAGGTCGCCCCCACGCCTGAGCAGACAAAATCGCTTCTTTTCGCCTGGAAGATGGTGAAACACGTCAAGTCTAACGCCATACTTCTGGCTCAGGGTGAGAAGACCGTGGGAATCGGCGCCGGTCAGATGAGCCGGGTCGATTCCTCAATAATCGCTGCCCGGAAGGCAGGAGACAAAGCTAAGGGTTCGGTTCTGGCCTCGGATGCCTTTTTCCCCATGAGGGACGGGGTGGATGCTGCTGCCAATGCCGGAGTCGTGGCGATTATAGAGCCTGGGGGTTCAAAAGGGGACCCGGAGGTGATAAAGGCGGCCAACGAGCATAAGATAGCCATGGTCTTCACAGGAATCAGGCATTTCCGGCACTCTTAAAAGGCCTTGATTTCAACCCGGGAATTTATTATATACTTAGCGTAACGAGCTCAGATTTCGAGCTTAACAATAAACGTAATCCGAGAAGCGTCTGGTCGGGACGCCTCGGCCTGAACACCTCTCTCCAGGAATCATGTTAGACGGGAAGAATCTAATCGTGGGAATAAGCGGGGGGATAGCTGCATACAAAGCCTGCGAGATCGTCCGCAGGTTGAAAAAGCTCGGCGCACAGGTAATCGTGGTGATGACCGGGAACGCCCAGAAGTTCATTACCCCTCTGACATTGGAGACCCTTTCGGAAAACGAGGTGGTCACCGAGATGTTTCCGGAAAAGAAGATGGTGGGCGTCAGGCATATCAATCTGGCCCAGTGGGCAGATTTGATTTTAATCGCCCCAGCCACGGCCAACGTAGTCGGGAAAATAAGAGCAGGGATTGCAGACGACATCCTTACTACCGTGGTCATCTCGACTAAATCCCCGGTAATGTTCGCTCCCTCGATGAACGTCAATATGTACGAGAATCCCATCTTCGGTGAAAACATGGAATATCTCAAGAAACTGGGATATAAGTTCATTGAACCGGAGACGGGGGATTTGGCCTGCGGCACGGGAAAAGGAAGGTTGCCCGAGCCCGAAGCCATCGTAGGCGAGGTGGTCAAGTTTTTGACTGACAAAAGGGATTTAGAGGGAAGATCGATTCTGGTGACAGCCGGCAGAACCCAGGAGCCTCTGGACCCGGTAAGATACCTCTCCAACCGCTCCAGCGGGAGAATGGGATATGCTGTAGCGGAGGCTGCTCAGAGAAGAGGAGCAAGAGTCACCCTGATAAGCGGCCCTTCCGATCTGCCGGTGCCCGGTGAGTTGAACTTCGTGCAGGTGGAGAAAGCCAAAGAGATGCATTCCGCCGTCAGATCCCGTTTTAGCAAAGCAGACGTATTGATAATGGCAGCGGCGGTCTCAGATTTTGTCCCAAGTATAGTGTCCCCGGAAAAGACCAAGAAAAAGGAAAAGGAGATTTATCTGAAGCTGAAGCCCGGCGTAGACATCCTGAAGGAGATGGGCAAACGCAAGAAGAAACAAATCCTGGTTGGATTTTCCCTGGAGACGGAGGATGAGATAAAGAACTCCAAAAGAAAACTCGCCGAGAAGAACCTGGATTTGATCGTGGTCAACAATCCGACCGTTCCGGGCGCCGGGTTTGAAGTGGATACAAACCAGGTTACCTTCATCGACAAAAAGGGAAAGGTGGAGAAGTTGCCTTTGCTTTCCAAGAAGGAAGTGGCAGAAAGATTATTGGACAAAGTAGGTTCCCTGCTTAAGAAGAACAGAACGAAGTAAGAGAGATCGATGGGTTACCGTTCCCTCCGATTTTCATAGGAAGTTCCAAAGGCATGACAGGCGACGAACATGAAAGAATGCTCCAGGCTTTCGCACTGGCGAAGAGCTTTCTCAAGCAGCAGGTAGAGTTAGGATTCGACGAGGTCTACACTCAAGTGAAAACCAAGAAAAAGAGTCCCAGCCCCAAGAGCCTGGATGATTTTTATCATCAGATAAAGGGTTGTACGAAGTGTGATCTTTGCAACAGCCGTACCAACTTCGTGTTTGGAGCGGGAGACCCCGAAGCCAACCTCATGCTCATCGGAGAGGCACCGGGAAGGGAAGAAGATCTGCAGGGGGAACCGTTCGTAGGAGCGGCGGGTAAGCTTCTGGACAAAATGCTTGAGGCCATCCATTTCAAAAGGGAAGAGGTCTATATAGCAAATATCCTGAAATGCCGTCCCCCGGAGAACCGCGATCCAAGGCCGGATGAGATCGAAACCTGTAAGCCATATCTTTTTCAGCAGATCAAGCTGATCCAGCCCAAGATCATCTTAGCCTTAGGCCGCATCTCGGCCCAGGTGCTATTGGAGACCAAGAGCGCTTTGGGGCAACTGAGAGGCAAGTTTCACGATTTCGACGGAATCAAGTTTATGGCTACCTATCATCCGGCTGCGCTTCTGAGATATCAGCAGTACAAAAGGCCGACCTGGGAGGATTTGCAGCTGTTGAGAAAGGAGTATGACAAGTTAGATGTGTAGGTCGGGTTGCGATCCCGCCTTTGGCGGGAGAGCTACCCGACGATTCAATGTATTCTTTTTTTGTCGGGCAGTCTTACGACAGCCCGACCTACGAAGGACCCTCTCTCCAAGAAGAGAGAGTATAGATGGTTTTGGTAGCCGCTCCCTTTAGGGTGCGCATGACAGGATTGAATTGTGGCCACAATAGCGAGCCCATGTATGTCAACTGTTGACCGGAGAACCAGCCATGGCAAATCGTAAAAGCTCATCACCATCGGAAAAGGTTCCGCCGCAAGCCGTAGAAGTAGAACAGGCGGTTTTGGGAGCCATGCTTCTGGACAAGGAAGCTATAGGAAAAGCACTCGAGATAATCGACAAGGACTGTTTCTATCGGGACGATCATCAGAAGATCTTTGAAGTGCTGGTGAGTCTGTACGACAGAAATAAGCCGGTGGACATCATAACCGTATCCGAGGAGCTAACAGGACGCAAGCAGTTAGACGAGGTGGGAAGCAGGATGTATCTTCTGGAATTGTCCGAGAAGATCGCTACCACCGCCAATGTCGAGTATCACTGCAACATTATCTTAGAAAAATCCACCTTAAGGAGACTGATCAACACCAGCACCAGGATAGTCTCCCAGTGTTACGATACTACTCAAGAAGTGGACTATCTTCTTGACCGGGCGGAGCAGGAAATCTTCAGCATATCCGAGAAGCGGATAAAGGAGGGATTCGTACCTCTGGGCGATCTCCTCCCTCACACCTTCGAGAAAATAGAGGAACTCTTTAAGGAGGGCGCGCTCATAACGGGCATACCTACAGGCTTCACGGAGCTCGATGCACTAACCGGTGGACTTCAAAAATCTGACTTGATTGTCGTGGCGAGCCGGCCAGCCATGGGCAAAACCGCTTTCTGTCTAACAATAGCTGATCACGCCGCTGTTGAAAAAAACCTAGCTGTTGGAATCTTCAGCCTCGAGATGTCAAAGAATCAAGTGGCTCAAAGGATGATCTGTAGTCGGGCACGATTTTCCACTCATAAAATTAGAAGAGGAAAGCTGCGAGACGAAGAGTATAGCAACCTGGCCATGGCAGTCGGTCCCCTTGCCGAAGCCGAGATCTTCATTGATGATACGCCGGGTCTAGGCATCCTGCAACTGCGTGCCAAAGCGCGGAGACTCAAAGCTCAGCATGACGTGGGCTTAATCGTGGTGGATTATCTTCAGTTGATGCAGGGGCAGCGCGGCGTGGAGTCTAGGCAGCAGGAGATCTCCATGATATCTCGCTCACTCAAAGGACTGGCCAAGGAGCTGGATGTTCCGGTGATCGCTGTATCCCAACTTTCACGCAAGGTGGAAGATCGGGAGCAGAAAAGACCCCAATTGGCTGATCTCAGGGAGTCCGGAGCAATCGAGCAGGATGCGGACGTGGTGATGTTCATTTACCGACCAGAGTTTTACGGCATGGAGAAATTCAGAGACGGGACGCCAGCCGAGGGATTGGCAGAGATCATAATCAGCAAGCATCGTAATGGACCGACAGGAGAGGTTCGCTTGGTCTTCCTGAAGGACGCTGCTAGGTTCGAGAACGCCGAATTCATCCACCGGGAGGTTCCGGTCTAAATCGGAAAAAGGGGTGAGAAAAACGCGTTTTTCGCATACTCCAGACAATGTCTTCACCTTCGTGGGGAGAAAGGCCCTCATCTTTTTGGAGGATGTGGGGGGCCTGGTTCTTTTCGTGAAGGATATCTTCCTGGGCTTGCCCAAGGCTTTCACTCGATTTCATCTCACCGCCGAGCAGATGCTGGTGATGGGGGTAAACTCGCTTCCCCTGGTGGCTTTGGTGTCCATCTTCACCGGTGCGGTGACCGCGGTTCAGGCGGTATATCAGATCTCGGACTACGTTCCCATGAGATACATGGGAACGGCTGTGGGCAAGGCGGTGCTGATCGAGTTGGCTCCGGTTCTCACCGCCCTGGTGGTGGCAGGCAGGGTGGGGGCAGGAATCGCCGCAGAGTTGGGAACCATGAAGGTGACCGAGCAGATCGATGCGCTCAAGACCATGGCCTTAGATCCGGTGGAGTATCTGGTGGCTCCCAGGTTCGTGGCCGGACTGGTGATGCTGCCGGTTCTCACCATCTTCGCCGACGCCATCGCCTTAGCCGGCGGGCTGGGAATTTCGGCCACCGCTTTGCACGTCCCCCCGCACGTGTTCATAAGCGGGTTCAAATCGTTTTTCAAGACTATGGACTTGGTGTCGGGGCTCTCCAAAGCTTTGGTCTTTGGGTGTATTATCTCCGTCATCGGGTGTTATCAGGGATTTAAGACCAGGGGAGGCGCTGAAGGCGTTGGAAGATCTGCCACCAGAGCGGTGGTCCTCTCATCTGTGTTGATATTGATAGCTGATTACGTGGTGGCAACTATCCTCTTCGGATAGCGAATTGAGATCGTAGTTGCTCAATTCATTGAGCGAACATAGCATGATAGAAATAAAAGACGTTTACAAGAGCTTCGGGGATAATCAGGTGCTCAGGGGGGTTAATCTCACAATAAATAAAGGTGAGACCGCAGTCATCATCGGGAGGAGCGGATGTGGTAAAAGCGTGCTTTTGAAGCTCATTATGGGACTCCTGAAGCCGGACAAGGGAGAAATACTGGTTAACGGAGACAACGTCGCTTCCATGAACGACAAACAGCTTTCCAAACTCAGGCAGAAGTTCGGCATGCTCTTTCAGGCATCGGCATTGTTTGACTCCATGACCGTGGACGAGAATGTGGGCTTAGGGTTGAGGGAACATACCGAGTTGGCTGAAGCGGAGGTCAGGCAGAAGGTCATAGAGAAACTCAAGATGGTGGGACTTTCGGATATAGAGCACGAGAAGCCAGCAGAGCTGTCCGGGGGAATGAAAAAGAGAGTGGGGCTGGCCAGAGCCATTGCCATGGACCCGGAGTACGTGCTTTACGATGAACCCACCACCGGCTTAGATCCCATCATGGCAGACGTGATAAATGAACTTATCATAAACTTGAGAAATACAATCTCCATAACCTCCATAGCGGTCACCCACGATATCGTCTCCGCCTACAAGATTGCGGACAGGATTGCCATGCTGTATGAGGGAAAGATAGTCTTTGTGGGAACGCCGGAGGAGGTAAAGAATACAGATCATCCCGTGGTAAGGCAGTTCGTCGAGGGAAGTGCGGAGGGGCCGATACCGGCGCTGTGAAACCGTCCGCCGTCGACGGTCCGCGGTCCGCAGCAAAACAGAGAAGATATCTAAGAAAAGAAAGAAAGGAATTTAGAGTGTTCACCTTCAGGTGAACCTAGCGATAGCTGGTTTTTTTTGGAGGGGTTTAGGTCTGGCTGAAGCCAAACACTCCAACAAAACCTTTTCCGACAGAATAAGAAAACAAGAGGATTTGGAGTGTTCGCCTTCAGGCGAACCGCATGAGAGTTCGTCGTTTTGACAAGGTATCAGGTCTGGCTAAAGCCAGACACTCCAGCAGAACCTTCTCCGTTTCGAATCGTAAGAGCAGTCGCGAGGAGATATCGACGAAAGGCCGTCCGCAAAACTACAGGCTCTGCGAAAGAAATTGAAGTAAGCTGTGGACCGTGGACTGTCGACTGTCGACAGAAGAAAACTATGTTGAATCCCAGCAAGACCAAAACAGTCTATATCTGCCAATCCTGCGGGCACAAGTCGCTCCGATGGATAGGTAAGTGCCCGGACTGCGGTGAATGGAACAGCATGGTGGAGGAGAGGGTCACCAAACGCCGGGGGACTCATTCGGCCCAGAAGGCTTCCTCCGTCCCGTTGAGGGAAGTCGATCTGACAGATGAGGATAGGATCAGGACCGGCATGAGGGAATTCGACCGGGTGGTGGGGGGAGGAATCGTCAAAGGGTCGGTGATTCTGGTGGGGGGCGATCCGGGTATCGGTAAATCCACCCTGCTTTTGCAAATTTCTGAAAAAATTGCTTCACAATTCGAGAAAGTTTTATATATTACCGGTGAGGAGTCTTTAAAGCAGATTAAGCTCCGGGCTGAAAGATTAAGGATAAACCCAAATCGAATCGAGATACTGACCGAGACTAACCTCGATCTGATAATGGACGTGCTAAGGCAGGACGTACCTTTCATGACGGTGATCGACTCCATCCAGACCACCTATAGCCAGAACCTGGAAAGCACACCGGGAAGCATCAGCCAGATAAGGGAGTGCGCCAGCGAATTGATCGGCTTCGCCAAGCAGAGCCACAGCCCGGTTTTTCTGGTGGGACACGTGACCAAGGATGGTTCCATTGCCGGACCCAAGGTGCTGGAGCATATGGTGGATACGGTGCTCTATTTTGAGGGTGAGAAAAGCTGTCTGTTTCGAATCCTCAGGGCGGTGAAAAATCGCTTTGGATCCAGCAATGAGATCGGAGTATTTCAAATGGAGGAGAAGGGACTTCTGGAGGTGGAGAATCCCTCCATGCTGGTTCTGCCCGAAAGAGCAGGAGGCGTTTCCGGCTCTGTGGTGGTTTGTTGCGTGGAAGGTACCCGCCCGATTCTGCTGGAACTGCAGGCATTGGTATCACCCTCAAGCTACGGTACGCCGCAGAGGGTCTCCTCCGGGGTGGATTACAAAAGACTGGCTTTGCTTTTGGCCATCTTGGAAAAAAGGGAGAGGCTATCTATGGCGGCCTTCGACGTGTTCGTCAACGTGGCTGGTGGGGTGAGAATAGACGAGCCTGCATCGGATCTGGGAGTGGTTGTGGCACTGGCTTCCAGCTTAAAAGAGGTGCCGGTGGACAGGGGGGTGGTGGTGATCGGCGAGGTGGGATTAGGAGGCGAGGTTCGGGCAGTTGGTCAGATAGAAAGGAGGATAAAGGAGGCGGAAAAGCTTGGTTTTTCTAAATGCATCATTCCGCAAGGAAATCGGAAAGGGCCGAATCAAAACTTTGGGATTGAGATCATCGGAGTCAAAAGTATCCAGGATGCCATTAAGTTGGCGTTAAGTTAAATCGTTTCACTTCAATGGAGGTAGAGAGATGCGGTTAAAGGTTAAAAAACTGCTTAGAGGTGGGGAATACTTTGTCTCTTTCGAGAATGTGGATTTCACCGCAGAGGAGACAGAAAGAATCGAGAAATTCGGGATGCCCAACGTCGATTTCAGCCAGGATGGCTTGGGCGCTCGTAAGCTCAACGAGATAGACCTTTCCCTCAAGGGCCAGAGTGAGGAGGATGCGGAGCAGTTGATCAGCAGCATCAGGCAGAACATCAGAGATGCGGTTGCCGAGCTTATAGCTAAGGAGGACAATTTCACCGGCGAGGAGGTAATAGAGCTTTAACTGCGCTCTCAGATCTGAAGGATCTCTTCAATTCTGAACTATCAAATTTTGGCATGTCGGATACGCTCCATATCATGGGTCGTATCCGACATTTTTTTGAGCGTCTCTGTAACCTCACCCCCTATCCCCCTCTCCATAGAATGGAGAGGGGTTCACCCTGCCCTTCGGTCCTGCCTCGCACTGAGTGCGCTCGGCACGAAGTGAGACCTCAGGGTCGAAGGAAAGGCGTAGCCTGAAGGATTAAACGGATTCAACGGTCAGCGGATTGAACGGATTCAACGGATAAAATGGTAACTCTAACCATAGATGGCAAGCAGGTGACGGTGGAGGAGGGGGCCACTATCTTGAAGGCTGCCGAGAAGTTGGGTGTCGAGATTCCCACCTTCTGTTTTCACGATAAGCTGGAGGCGGTAGGATCGTGCCGGATGTGTCTGGTGGAGGTGGAGAAGATGTGGAAGCTGCAGGTGGCCTGCGCCACGCCGGTCTCCGAGGGGATGGTGGTGAAAACCGACACACCCCAGGTGAGAGCCGCCAGAAAGGGCGTTCTGGAATTTTTGCTTATCAATCATCCGCTGGACTGTCCGGTATGTGACAAGGGTGGGGAATGCGAGCTTCAGAATCTGGTCTTCAAATATGGTTCGGACAAGAGCAGATACAAAGAGGAAAAAAGAAGATTTATCGTCGATCCTAAGTCCAAATACGATGATCTTCAAATCGGGCCGCAGATAGTAAGGAACATGAATCGCTGCATCCTCTGCCGAAAATGCGTTCGATTTTTAAGCGAGATCGCCGGAGAGACCGATCTGGGAACCTTCGGCAGGGCAGCAAAATCAGAGATAAACACTCTGCCCGATATTCCACTTGATGATCCCTATTCGGGAAACGCAGTCGAGATCTGCCCGGTAGGTGCTCTGACATCAAAATCCTTCAGATACAAGATAAGGGTCTGGGAGATGGAGGCCACGCCGTCGATCTGCCCTCATTGCGGGGATGGCTGCAACGTCAACCTGTGGACCAAAGATGATAAGATTTACCGGGTCACTTCACGAAGAAACGATTCTGTCGACGAGGGATTCCTGTGCGACAAAGGAAGATTCGGGTTTGAATTCGTCAATCATCCTGATAGGCTGACGCAGCCTCTGGTAAAAAAGAATGGTGAATTCTCACCAGTCGATTGGGACGAAGCGATTGAGTTGGTTGCTTCCAGGTTCATCACAGCAACGGAGAGATCAGGCGCCGATTCTCTGGCGGGAGTGGGATCATCCAAACTGACCAATGAAGAGTGTTATCTGTTTCAGAAATTCGTCCGGTTGGTGTTGGGAACGAATAACGTCGATCATCGCGTCAACTCAAGACATCCGTTGCCCAGTCCAACCCTGAAGCTCGCGGACCAGGCATATGCGATGGCCAACTCAATCAGTGATATTGAAAAGGCAAAGTTGATCCTGGTTTTGGGTTGCGATCTGGAAAGGGAGCATCCGATCATAAACCTGCGCGTGATCAAATCAGTCCGGAAGGACAACCTGCTGCTTGCGGCAAATCCGGAAAGCACCCGGCTGAATAGATTCGCCCAAGATGAGTTGATCTATAAGAAAGGAACCGAGGCAGCTTTTCTGAACGGCCTGTTGGAGGAGTTGGGAGAGAATGTACCGCAGTCTGCCAAGTCAGAACCTTCGCAGACGACCGGAATCCCTGCAGAGAAGATCAGAGAGTTGGCCCAGACTCTGAAGAAAGCTGAGAGCATCATAATCCTCTGCGGCAGGGAAATCGCCGGCCATCCTGAAAACGCTGAATTGATCGGTATGATGCACGATTTGATGAGGTTGATCGGACATCACGATGATGATCGTTCTGGAATCAATGTGCTATGGGAGGACTGCAATTCTCAGGGGGCATTGGACTGTGGGGTTTTGCCGGACAGGCTTCCGGGATACGCAGAGGTCGCTGATGAGAGCTCAAGAAGGAAGGTGGAACAAATCTGGAATGCAAAAATTCCCGAGAAAGCTGGCCTCGATTTCAATCTGATGCTAAAGGCGGCTCATCAGGGGAAGATCAAGGCAATGTATATCGTGGGCGCAAACCCCGTGAGTGAATATCCTGACAGAGATTATGTGAAAGAAGCGCTAGGAAAGGTTGACTTTCTGGTGGTGCAGGACATCTTCTTGACAGAGACCGCCAAGTTAGCCCACGTGGTCTTGTCCGGAGCCTCCTTTGCTGAAAAAGAAGGCACGTACACCAACGTGGAGAGAAGGGTCCAGAGGCTAACAAGGGTTTTTGATCCGTTGGGGAATTCCAAGGCTGACTGGCACATAGTCTGTATGTTAGCCCAGGTCATGGGACACGATTTTGACTACGCCTCGGCTGCGGAGATATTCAAAGAGTTAACCACCGTCTCGCCGATTCACGAAAGAATGAGTTGGGCAGATCTTGGTGAAACCGGAAAACGGTGGCAAACAGTTTAGGATAGTATGCTCGCTTTTATCATCATAACCGTGGTTAAGGTAGCAATGGTTCTGGTTGTCTTTCTACTCTTGATTGCCTACCTGACCTGGGTGGAGAGGAAACTTCTGGGACACTTCCAGGTGAGGCTGGGTCCGATGCGGGTCGGCCCGCATGGCCTGCTGCAGCCCATAGCCGACGGTATTAAGCTTTTCTTCAAGGAAGATATCATTCCGACGAACGTGCATAAGTTCATCTATATTATGGCTCCAATGTTGACCTTCATCCCGGCTTTGATAATCGTGGCGGTCATTCCGTTTGGAGATAACGTTGAGATTCTCGGACACAGGATAGACATGGTTATCTCCAATTTCAACATGGGGATACTTTACATATTCGCCGTGACGTCACTGGGGGTCTATGGCATAGTTCTGGCGGGCTGGTCATCCAACAACAAATATTCGCTTATGGGCGGGTTAAGGTCGTCTGCCCAGATGATCAGCTATGAGGTCTCCCTGGGGTTCTCGTTAATCGGAGTTCTGATGATTGCTGGTTCTTTTAGCCTGGTGGAGATAGTAAACGCTCAAGACAAATTCATCCACTGGTTTATCTTCCGCCAGCCACTGGGATTCATCCTGTTCCTGCTTTGCGCCATCGCCGAGATCAACCGGACTCCTTTTGATCTCCCCGAGGCCGAAAGTGAACTGGTGGCAGGATTTCATACCGAGTACTCGTCCATGAAGTTTGCCATGTTCTTCCTGGGAGAGTATGGCAATATGATCAACGTCTCTGCTCTGGCCACCACACTGTTTTTGGGCGGGTGGCACGGGCCGTTCCTGCCGCCGGTGGTGTGGTTTCTCATAAAGATGCTCATATTTCTTCTATTCTTCATCTGGCTGAGGGCCACCTTTCCCAGGTTCAGGTACGACCAGTTGATGAGTTTTGGCTGGAAGGTATTGCTGCCGCTGGCGATCCTCAACGTTTTTATCACGGGAATTATAATGGTAATTTAAGAAAGGTTCAAGAGTTCAAAGGCTCAAGAGTTCAAAAGTCTAAAGGTTCAAGAGTTAAAATATGTTTGATGTTTTGAAGACCATATTTTGGGCGTTGCCCCGGGGATTGGCGGTCACCCTGAAGTATCTATTTTCCAAGCCTACCACGGTGAGATATCCGGAGCAGAAGCTTACCCTCTCTCCACGGTATCGGGGACTGCACTACCTGGAGAGAAACGAGGATGGCTCGGAGAAGTGCGTTTGCTGCGGTCTCTGCGCAGCAGCCTGTCCATCCGGCTGCATATATATGGAGCCGGCTGAAAACGAATTCGGCGAAAGATATGCCGCGGTGTACGAGATAAATGAGCTCCGCTGCATATTCTGCGGATATTGCCAGGAAGCTTGTCCCAAGGAGGCCATACTCCTGGGGAAGGAATACGAATTCTCGACTGACAGACGGGAGAAGTTAATTTATACGAAAGACGATCTGTTGGTGCCGTATGCCGAGAAGACGTCAACGGATTGAACGGTCAACGGCATGAACCGTATGGTTCATGCCAACGGATGTAATGCCCAGACGGGCGTCCGTCTGGACGGATTGAAGGGATGATGAGATGGAGATTCTGATTTTTGCCATACTGGCGGTGATAGCGGTGGTTTGCTCCATCATGGTGATCAGCCAGAGGAGTGCGGTGGCAAGCGCCCTCTTTCTGATAGCCACCATGTTAAGCATCGCGATTCTATTCTTGCTTCTGAACGCACCATTTTTGGCTGCCATACAGATTATAGTGTATGCCGGCGCCATCATGGTTCTGTTCATCTTCGTCATTATGCTTTTGAATCTCAGACGAGACGAGTTTGGCCCGGAAAGAAGAAAGGCACAGAGGTTTTTCGCCATCCTGTTCGTCTTCCTGCTGCTGATCGGGCTGGCGACCATAATTCAGGTGGGTGCTTTTGGCTTCAAGTCGGCTGAAGAAGTCTCGGACGTCACCGCCCCCGCGGGCGTCGAACCTCTGGCTCAACTTCTCTTCACCAAATATCTCCTTCCGTTCGAGCTGGCGTCGATTCTGCTTCTGGTGGCGATTGTCGGCGCCGTAGTTATGGCAAAAAGGAGACTGTAAGCTAAAGGAGAAATCGATGGTTTCATCCTCTGCCTACATGATATTGAGCGCCGCGATCTTCGCCATCGGAGTCTTGGGAGTTTTAGTGAGGCGAAACGTGTTGGTCATGTTTATGTCCATCGAACTGATGCTCAATGGGGTCAACCTGGCTTTAGTAGTGCTGTCTAAGCAGCTCGGCTCTCTGGATGGTCAGGTGCTGGTGTTCCTGGTGATGACCGTGGCGGCAGCAGAGGCGGCGGTAGGATTGGCGATAATCATATGTCTCTTTAGAAACAAAAAGAGCGTTAACGTGGATGACTTCAACCTGATGAAATGGTAAGACGACCGCAGTCGACCGTCCGCTGAAAAAAGATGTTTTGCTGCGGACTGCGGACAGTCGACGGTAGACAATGAAGAGAATATGAACTACGTTTATCTTGTTCCATTATTTCCACTGATCGGTTTTCTGATAAACGGCCTTTTGGCGCTTAGACAGAAGACTTCCTTTGATCAAAAAGGTCCGGCGAGGAGTCTGGTCAGTTGGATAGGCTGCGCCTCGGTGGGTTTGTCCTTCTTGACCTCCATTGCGATCTTCTTTGAGCTTCTGGCTCTGCCGGCAGGGGAGAGGGTGGTGCAGAAAATCGTCTTCCCATGGATTCTCTCCGGAGAGTTCCAGATCGACATCGGATTCTTGCTTGACCCGCTCTCTTCGATCATGATCCTGGTGGTTACCGGGGTTGGGTTCTTCATCCACGTCTATTCGACCGGTTACATGGCAGGGGACAAAGGGTACGCCCGCTACTTCTCATTCATGAATCTCTTCACCTTCTTCATGCTGATGTTGGTTCTATCCAACAACTTTCTGCTGCTTTACCTGGGGTGGGAAGGCGTTGGATTGTGCTCTTACCTCTTGATCGGCTTCTGGTATGAGAAGAAGAGCGCCTCGGATGCAGGCAAAAAGGCTTTCATCGTCAACCGGGTCGGAGATTTCGGTTTCGCTCTCGGGGTGATGCTGATCTTCTGGACCTTTGGGAGTCTTAACTTCGCTCAGGTGTTTGAGAGCGCGCCGCATGTTCTGGCTCTGGGAGGAGGATTGGCTACTGCCATGACCCTGCTTTTGTTCATGGGAGCCATCGGCAAGTCAGCCCAGATTCCGCTTTACGTATGGCTTCCCGATGCCATGGAAGGTCCTACTCCCGTCTCCGCATTGATTCACGCCGCCACCATGGTGACCGCGGGAGTGTATATGGTGGCAAGATGTCATACCCTCT
>CBDUQU010000033.1:0-23658 GCA_965369445.1 uncultured bacterium
GGCGGAGGAGATCACCTCGGAGGATATCGTGAAAAAGGTCTTCGATCAGATAGAGGTGCCTTGATCTGTTTTTGACGATTTTACCGGCACCTAACTTAAGTTAGATGCTGGCAAAGAGGCGGCGGGTGGAGCTAAAGCTCCACCCCTACATTTTGGTGATGGACGTTTAATCACAGACGAGTCTGATGCTGCCAAAAGAGATCATAAGGAAGGTCAGAAGAATCGAGATACGGACGAAGAAGCTGGTTAACGAGGTCTTCTCCGGGGAATACCATTCCATCTTCAAAGGGAGGGGAATGGAATTCGAGGAGGTGAGAGAATACCAGCCGGGGGATGACGTGCGGGTCATCGATTGGAACGTCACGGCCCGATACGGCCATCCCTTCGTCAAGCGGTTCAAGGAGGAGAGAGAGCTGACGGTCATGCTTTTAGTGGATGCGTCCTCATCAGGAGAGTTCGGCACCGCGCAGAGAATGAAGGGCGACATCGCAGCCGAGCTATGTTCGGTTTTGGCCTTCTCCGCCATCAAGAACAACGACCGGGTGGGAATGATCATCTTCACCGACCGGGTGGAAAAGTACATTCCCCCCAAGAAGGGAAGCTCTCACGTTCTGCGATTGATCCGGGAGGTACTCTATTTCAAGCCCCAGCATCCGAAGACGGACATCAATTGCGCGCTGGAGTTCCTGGGACGGGTGACCAAGAGAAGGAGCGTGGTCTTTTTGGTTTCGGACTTCTTGAGCAGCGGCTTTGAGAAAATGCTCTCCATAGCCAACAAAAAACATGATCTTATCGCTATCAAAATAGCCGATCCAAGAGAGATAGAGCTGCCTAATGTCGGTTTCATCGAACTGGAGGATACTGAGACGGGCGAGCAGATCATCATAGACACAAAAAGTGCGGCGGTGAGGAAGGATTTTCAGCAGTACGTTTCCAGGGAAAGGGTAAAACTGGACAGAGGATTCAGATCCATGGATTTAGATCACATTTCCATTAGCACGGACAAATCATATGTGGAACCTCTCATGGCCTTCTTCAGGGTCAGGGCCAGGAGATTCCGATAGGAGGAACTATGATAGGAGGATTAGGGGCACAAGAGCTTTTGTTGATCCTATTGATCATCCTTCTGCTCTTCGGGGCCAGAAAGATCCCCGGGATAGCTCGCGGACTGGGAAGAAGCGTGTCCGAGTTCAAGAAAGGAGCAAAGGAGTTGGAGGATGAGATCAAGCAAGAGGAGCCGGAGAAGCGAGAGCCACCGGAGAAAAAGGATCTGGCCGGGTAAAAGATCCAACAATCTGTGTCTGTTCCAAAGAATCGGGTGAAGCTAAAGCTTCACCCTTGCCTTAGGAGTCACGACGCAGGAGCGTGAATTTCTCCTCTGACAACAAGCGCTTCTTTATTTTCAAAACTCTTTCTCGATTGGGCGAAGAGCAGCTATGACAGAAAGATCGGAGAGAAGAATGGGTGCAGGCAGCAGCAAATCCAATCCTATTCTGTTGATCACCTTAGCATTGATGGGCGTATTGCTCGTCGTTTCCATTTTGATCTATTCCCAATTGCGGGGCATGGCCGAATCGAAGCTGGATTACCCACTACAGCAAGACCTGGCGGCAGAACTGGAGGATTCCAGGCTTTATGAGCAGGCGGCGGCAGAATACGAACGCCTGCTCGACCTGGGCGGACTTGACAGAAGAAGGCAAGCCAACATAAACTACATCATCGGCAACATCTATTTGAATCACCTGAACGACTATGAGAACGCCGCCGCCAGATTCATCCAGGCTCAGCTTCTCAATCCGGAAAGTGAACTCAAGGATAAGATTAATAGAGCTCTGGTGATCTGTTTCGAGGGAATGGGACGATCCCTGGAAGCTCAGAGACAGTTGGAGAAGAGCACACATCTGGATCAAACCGAGCCGGAGAAGAAGGGGGGAGTAGTGGTTGCCAGGATCCGCGATCGGGAGATTACCATGAACGAACTGGAGGACGAAATCGAGAAACTCCCTCCCTCAGTTCAGGAGAAATTTAGAGACAAAGAGGGTAAATTGAAGTTTCTGCAGGGCTACCTGGGATCGGAGCTTCTGTACCATGCCGCCCTTCGCCGGGGATTGGATAAAGACAAGAACATACAGGAGGGAATCTCCCAGTTCAGAAAACAGATGATGATAAATAGACTGCTGGCGGATGAGATACCCCAGGACGTCGAGATCAGCGAAAGCGAAATCAAGCTCTATTACGATGCTCATCAGGAGGAGTTCAAAGACAGAAAGCTAAACGAAGTCAGGCCCCAGATCGAATCGGAGTTGAAGAAGATGAAGCAGGAGGAGGCTTATAACAAACTGGTCACGCGTATGTTGCAGGCGGAAGAGGTCAAGGTGTTCGATGACCAGTTCTAAGAGAATCGGTGCCATATAGGGAGCAAGATCTGAGATAAGATGATCAGGACGAGAAAAGCGAAGCCTTTGAAGGTTGCGGGGATGCTTTGGGTGGCGATTCTTCTTTGCCTGCCCTTCGAGGCGAGCGTCTGCCAGGAAACCGGGCCTGCGGAGAAGTCCGTGATTTCAGTGGAATCGCACGTTGACCGCGCCAGCATCACCATCGGCGACAGAATTCTTTACACCCTGATCGTGACCACCGATCCTGAAGTCAAATTGGAACCTCTGGCTCTGGGATCAAATCTGGGAGCATTCGAGGTCAAAGACTACAAGATCTATGATCCGGAGAAGACCAAGGACGGAAGGACCATAAACAAAAACGAATATCTAATCACCACCTTCACCACTGGAGAATATGTCATCCCCCCTATCACCGTAAATTACACCAATCCTCAAAGGGAAAAGAGGCAGATCAAATCGGAACCTCTCTTTATTCTGGTCAAAAGCGTTGGAGCCTCCGAAAGCGATAAGGAGGATATCAGGGGATTGAAGCCACCCATTGATGTCAGGGGAGGATACTGGGCGTATCTTCTTATCCTGCCCGTTCTGGCCGTGCTGGCGGCAGGAGGGTTCTTGTATTATAGACAGAGAGCAAAGGGATTGGCTTTGCCCGGGATTCCGGAAGAACTCCGAAAGCCGGCTTGGGAGGTAGCGCTTTTGGAGCTGGATCGCTTAAGAGATTCCGATCTTTTGAAAAAGAAAGAGATGAAAAGATATTTCACCGTATTGTCGGACATCGTCAGAAAATACATCCAGCGCCGGTTCGAGATTTCAGCTCTGGATCGTACCACCGAGGAGATACGAAGAGAGATAAAAAGAGTCAAGCTGGATCAAACCCTACGGGAGCTGATCTTTGATCTTTTGTTCTTCTGCGATTTGGTGAAGTTTGCCAAGTATGTCCCTTTGGCCGGAGAGATCGAAGAAAGTATGAATCAAGCGTACAGCATTGTCAACCTGACCAAACAGGAGGAGGTCAAGGAAGAAGCTGCCTTAGCTCAGAGCTAGAATCTTAGGTGGCCGAGGGCTTATGGTCATCAACTAATTATGTTGACAATACCATGTCACATTGTGTAATCATGTTGCTAATCTATGCTCGAACGGTGGGTCCATGAACAGTAGTCCGTCAGACTTAAGTTCGGCCATAAGAACCCACCCTGACCCTCCCTTATCAGGGAGGGAACCGCCCCTGTTACCTAACAGGGGAGAACAGAAGTTAAGCATGTAAAACTAAAATGTTGAGGACCCTTAGCCTGCGTGTTTTTTTTCAGGTGAAGAGCAAATCAAGTTGACCTAAGATGTTCAGATTTCAAGATCCCATATTCTTAGTTTTCATCATCGCCGCCATCGGCATCTTGGTCTATTACATCAAGTTCAAAAGAGCGAGGGCGGCAAGCATAAGATACTCAGACATCAATTTAGTCAGGCGGCTTAGACCCTCCTTTCGGATAAGGGAAAGGCACGTGCTGCCCGTACTGAGGGCACTGGCGATCGTATTCCTGACATTTGCTCTAGCCCGACCTCAATCGGGAAGAAAGGGTGAGGAGATCTCCTCTGAGGGAATTGACATCATCTTGGCTCTCGACATCTCGGGGAGCATGCGGGCGGAGGATTTTAAGCCTCACAATCGGCTACACGTAGCCAAGGAGGTGATCAAGGAGTTCATTGAGGGCAGACGCTCCGACCGGATCGGGTTGGTGGTATTCTCCAGGCAGAGCTTCACCCAGTGTCCCCTGACCTTAGATTACGGAGTCTTATTCAATTTCTTAGATAAGGTCAGTTTCGGGATGATCGAGGATGGGACTGCCATAGGTGTGGCAATTGCCAATGCGGTAAATCGACTCAGGGAGAGTGAGGCTGAAGGCAAGGTGGTGATACTCCTCTCCGACGGGAGAAACAATGCCGGGGAGATCGATCCCATTACAGCCGCCCAGGCGGCAAAGGCCATGAACGTCAAGATATACACCATCGGAGCGGGAAAGCCGGGTAATGCGCCATATCCGGTGGACGATCCCATATTCGGCAAAAGATACATATACGTTGAGAATGAGATAGACGAACCGACTCTGGGGCAGATCGCCCAAATCACCGGCGGGGAGTACTTCCGGGCCAAGGACGAAGAGGCGCTTTCCCGCATCTACAAGCAGATAAGCAAAATGGAACAGACCGAAATAAAGGTGAAGGAGTACATGCAGTACAACGAGCTCTTCTCGAATTACGCTTTTGTGGGACTAATGCTGCTCATGGTGGAGATCGTTCTGGCTAACACCAGATACAGGAAAATTCCATAAGCGGCGATTCTAACCGATGGAAAGATTCAGGATCAAAAGATGCGAATAGCCCGAATAGATTACATATACGTGCTGTTGGCTTTGCTTCCGCTCCTTATGATCTTCTACTGGCTGGTCCTTAAGATGAAAAGGAGAGCCTTGAGGAGGTTTGGCAATCTGGACCTGATGAAGAAGCTAAGCCTCTCCTTTAGCCCCAAGAAGCAAAGATGGAAGATAGCCTTGCTGCTTCTGGCCGTTTTCTTTTTGCTCTTCTCGCTGGCCCGGCCCCAGCTGGGAACTAAGCTCACCCTGATGAAGAGGGAGGGGGTGGACATAGTCATCGCCCTGGACTGTTCGCTCTCCATGTTGGCGCAAGATTTCAAACCCTCCCGTCTGGAGAAGGCCAAGCAGGAGGTGAATGGTCTGATCGCCCGCATGCGGGGGGATAGGGTGGGACTGGTGGCCTTTGCCGGGGTGGCCTTCATTCAGTGTCCCCTCACCCTGGATTACTCGGCCGCCGGCATGTTCTTGGACATAATGGACGAGAACTTGATTCCCCAGCCGGGCACGGCCATCGGAGATGCCATCCGGACGTCTGTCAAAGCCTTCAACCAGAAGGAGAGGAAATACAAGGTGCTCATCCTCTTGACCGACGGCGAGGACCACGGTTCAGATCCGATTGAAGCGGCTGAAGAGGCAGCGGCAGAGGGAGTGAGAATCTACACCATAGGCATAGGATCGGTTCAGGGAGAGCCGGTGCCCGTAAAAAACAAAAGAGGCATGGTGACAGGATATAAGAAAGACAGGGAGGGGAACGTGGTGGTGAGCAGATTGGACGAAACCACGTTGCAGAAAATCGCCCTCACCACAGGCGGGAAATACTATCATGCCACCAGCGGCGAGATGGAGTTAGAAAAAATCTACAACGAGATATCGAAGATGGAGAAAAAGGAGCTGGAAGGAAAACTGATGACCCAGTATGAAGATAGATATCAGATCTTCCTTTTTTTGGCCATCGTGTGCCTGACGGTTGAATTCCTTCTTTCCGAGAGACGAGGCAAAAAGGCGGTGGGTAGGCTAAAATCAAAAAACAGATTGAAGTAACGACCGATTGGTCCCTTGAACTTTTGAACTCTTGAAATCTTGAACTCTCTTTTCTGTGGTGATTAATTTGAAGAAACTCTCTCCTTTGATTATGTTGATGATGGTTGGTCTCTGGGCCGGCTCCGCCCTTGGCGATTCGTTCTCTTCTTTGAACCAGAAGGGAAACAGAGCATATAAGCGCGGTGAGGAACTCACGCAAGAGGGGGAGAAGAACAAGGCCGTCGAGGCCTGGGAGGAGGCTTTAAGGTATTACCGTGATGCTGAGATCGAAAGGCCGGAGAATCCCGAACTCTCTTACAATATCGGTAACGCGATCTACCGGCAGGAGAAGTATGAAGATGCTCTGGAGAGATATTTTAGGGCTCTGAGCTCCGATGAACTCGAACATCAGGCCTGGACCCATTACAACCTGGGCAACGCCCTCTATCGGGGCGGAAAGTATCCTGAGGCGATCCAGGCGTACCAGAAGTGCCTGGAATTGACCCCGGAGGATGAGGACGCTAAGTTCAATTTAGAGTTCGTCCGAAAGAAGATGAAAGAGATGCTGGATAATGAGGTAAAAAGGCAACAAGAGCAGAAGCAGCAACAGCAGCCTCAGTCGGAGCAACAGCAGCAAGAACAGAAGCAACAACCCCAGCAGGAGGAGCAGCAGACCCGGGAGGATCAAGATCAAGCCCAGCAGCCGCAAGAGGAGCAGAAGCAGCAAGAGCAGCAGCGGGAACAACTGCAGCCCAAAGAAGGTATGACCAAAGAGGATGCCGAAAGGATCTTAAATGCCTTGAAAGATGATGAGAAGGAGCTTCTGAAGAAGCAGAAGAGAGCTCCCCGGGGAGGCGGAAGAAGAGGAGGAAAGGACTGGTAGATGGGGAAAAGCAGATAGCAGTAGGCGGTAGGCAGTAGGCAGACAAAAGAAGACAGAAAACAGATGGAAGAAAGCAGAAAGCAGACGGCGGTAGGCAGTAGGCAGACGGCAGTAGGCAGTAAGCAGACCAAAACCACTCTGGCCGCGGCGTTGTTTTGCTTTCTACTTTTGTTTCGGTTATGCCCGGCCCAGAACATCAGCTTCGATGCTTCGGTTGATAGAACCGAGGTTTCGGTAGGTGAGCAGATCACCCTCACCGTTTCGGTCTCTGGCGACGTCAAGTCCATCCCCCAGCCTGAACTTCCTTCCCTGGATGAATTCAGCGTTCATTCTGCCGGGAGATCGCAGAATTTCACCTACGTCAACGGCCGCCTTTCCGCATCGGTCACCTTTAACTATGTTCTGGTTCCCAGAAAGACCGGGAAGCTCACGATCGGACCGGCCCGTATAAAGTTGGACGGGAAGACTTACCAGACCGCCCCCATTCAGATCACCGTAGCAAGCGAGGGGAAAACCCCGTCCTCTCCGGCACCGTCCAAAGAAGAGAAGAGCACGACAAAACCTCAGCTTTCCGGAAAGGACATCTTCATGGAGACGGTGGTGGATAAGAGAAAGGCGTACGTGAACGAGCAGATCGTCCTCACCTTGAGATTCTATCAGGGTATAAGGCTGTTCGATAATCCCCAATACACCCCGCCTTCCCTCACCGGATTCTGGACCGAGGATTTGCCCCCCAAGAAGCAGTATCACAAGGTGATAAACGGAAAGCAGTATCTGGTGCAGGAGGTGAAGACCGCCCTGTTCCCCACCTCCACCGGGAAGCTCACCATCGGACCGGCAGAGCTGAAGTGCGTGGTCGAGGACGCGGACCGCTTCTTCCGGGACCCCTTTGCTATGTTCGACCGGGATCTGTTCAGCCTGCTGCGGCAGGGGAAGCCCAAGATCCTGAAGTCAAAACCGATCCAGATCGAGGTATTGCCCACTCCGGAAATCGACAGGCCGGCCAACTTCACCGGGACTGTTGGTAACTACAGAATGAAGGTCAGCGTCGATCAGACCGAGGTGGAGGTGGGCCAGCCCATCACCCTGAAGACCAGAATCAGCGGAGCGGGAAACATAAAGTCGGTGGGAAAGCCGACTATTCCGGAACTGTCCGATTTTCGTACCTACAGCTCCGGCAGCTCGGAAAACGTCTCCAAGAAAAACTACCGGGTGCAGGGCTCCAAAACCCATGAGGAGGTCTTAATCCCCAAAAACGCAGGCAAGTATACCAGTCCCCCGGTTGAATTCTCGTTTTTCGATCCCAGAGCCAAAAGCTACAAGACCCTGAAAAGCGAGCCTATCCTTTTGACCGTTCTTCCGCCGTCCCAGGCCTCGCCGGTTGAGATTGCTCAGCTCTCCAGGCAGGAGATCGGCAGGGCGGCTAAGGACATACGCTATATCAAACTCTCCGCCGGTGAGCTGAAAGATGGGGGAAACGATCTCTACAGAAAACCCCTGTTCTTGCTGCTCCAGTTGATTCCGCTTCTGGCCTTTTCCGTCTCCTGGCGGTATCAGAGGGAGAGAGAGAAAATAAACTCCGATGTCGGGTATGCCCGCCAGAGAAGAGCGCATAAGCTGGCCCAGAAGAGACTAAAGGGGGCCAGCAAGTTGATATCTGACGGAAGTTCAAAGGAGTTTTATTGCGAGGTTGCCAGAGCGTCGCTTCAGTTCGTTGGAGACAAGCTCAACCTCCCGGGTTACGGTTTGACCAGGGACCAGATCGAAGATAAACTCTCTCAACGGGGGGTGAATAAGGAGAGAATAGATGACCTCACCAAGATCCTGGATTCCTGTGATTTCGCCAGATTCGCCCCCGGCTCCTCCACTGTCGAGGAGATGAAGAGATTCTTAAAACAAGCGAAAAAAGCCATTGCAGAATTGGAGGATTAGCCGACGGTAGTCGATCCCTGCTGAAACCGGAAACGAATTGAAACCCGGAACTCAAGCGACCCTTAAAACTCAAAGTTCTATGAAAAGAAAGATAGTAATCCTTGCACTGCTGGCCCTGTGGTTGCCCAAATCTGAGGCCAGGGCGGATATTGAAACCGCAAGCGCGCTTTTCCACAAGGGCAATCAGAGTTACGAGGAAGGAAGATTCGATCGGGCCATTGAAGAATATGAAGAAATCCTCAATCTGGGGATAAAGGATTTTAAGGTTTTCTACAACCTGGGCAACGCTCACTTTCGCCAGAAACAGCTGGGGAAAGCGATCTTGAATTACAGAAGAGCTTTGGCCTTAAGACCCAGGGACGAAGACGCGCAGGCCAATCTCTCTTATATCAAACTGTATACCTTAGACAAAATCGAGGAGCAGAAGATCAAACCCTTATCCAATATGTTGCACTCCTTTCTGAAGTTGTGGAGCATAGACGAGTTTGCCGTCTTAACTTCCCTTTTCTACAGCCTGTCCATGCTTTTTGGCATCCTGATGCTTTTTCGAGGGCCCAAGAGATACCTTCGACTTGGGTTTGTCGCAGTTCTGATCCTGATGCTGATATTCGGGTCGTCCCTTCTGGCCAGAATCTACTACGAGTCTGTGGATCACGGAGTGGTGATCGCGCCCCAGGTGGAGATAAGAAGCGGGCCCGGAGAGGATTACATCCTGCAGGTCAGCGGCCATGAGGGTCTGGAATTCCGGTTGGACGGGAAGGCCGAAGGATGGTACCGCATCTCGCTCCCCAACGGAATACGCGGCTGGATTCCCAAGGATGCGGCGGAGATAATCTAAAGTAGAATTCCTGACTTGATGGGGCAGGGGTTCAACCCTTCACGGCGAATCGTTCAGGGCAAGCCCCTGCCCCAACAGGCGGCTGCCCATGATCGTCAACCTCAACTTATTCACCCTCCCTTAGTCCCTCCCATAAAGGGAGGGAGACTTTCCTCTCCCCCTTGGGGAGAGGATTAAGGTGAGGGGGCTATCCAAAGAGGTCTACCTGAAGTCATACGACCTGTAGGGGCAGACACTCCAAACTCCTTTCAGCGATTCGTGGCGATTTATAAGGTCAGGGCTGAATGCCCTTCAGGATGAACCCTGACCTATGATGATATGAGTGAGGTTTTAGCATAGAGGCGGGAATTCCCAGACGCCCGGACGGGCCCGTCTGGGGGTCTCCGTCATCCCGCCTAGTCTTCAACGCCCGTGGTGTATGTGGCCATCCACGAGCAACGTTGGCTGGGTATGATAACATGCCCAGCGAGCGGTGGGTGATTGGTTGGGGCAGGGGTTCAACCCTTGCCCCAACAGGAGAGCTCGTGCGTACCGGGACAGTTGAATCTCCAAAAACCGCGAAAGCCCCGCAAGGCGGGATTTCCACTTCGTTCCAACAAGCTTTCGCACTCCGCAGGTACTCTTTCAACGCGCCCTGAAGGCAGACGACCCGTGGGGGCAGACACTCCACAGGGATCGCCGATGATATGTGGAGCCAGAACCTAACTTAAGTTAGGTTCTGGTCTTCTTATGAGAGAAATAACTTCGAAAAGGTCATAGTGTGGGTCAACGGATTAAACGGATTAGTGATGCGCAGAAGCGTAACGTCCGAGCTTATCTGGGACGAGGAGTGCCCCACACGGAATTGCCACGCCACCGTGAAAAGCATCAGCCAATTCGCTTAGCTATCCGGCTTTTTTCCAGGTAAATCGCTTTCTCGGAGCAGAGCTCGTGGCAGCACATACAGTTGATGCAGTTGGTATAATCGAAGGAAGGTCGTTTTTCGCCCGCGCGGATGGTCTTGGTGGGGCAGTTCTCTACACAGATGTTGCAGTTGATGCAGTTGCTGTCCAAGATGTTTGGTCTCACCCAGACGAAGGGAGTAATGAGCTTAATCAGGAAATTCGGAATCATTCGAATAAGTCGATTGGACGGAAGGACGAATTTGGGAACGGAGAGGCTGTTCAGGTCCTCTCCCAGGATTTCGACCTGCTCAAATGATCGGGGACCCAAACCCCTCCTCTGAGCCTCGACGGTGATATCGATCTCCCCATCTTTGAACCCCATGATCTTTGCAGTCACAATATCCAGAGCAACCGCGTCCGTGCCGGCAAAGAGCAGACCGGCGTATTTGGGATCGCCGGAGGAGGGGCCGTCTCCCTCCATGGACACTATAGCATCCACCAGGGTGACGTGGGGCTTGGTCAACGAGAAGATGTCGACTATCACCTTGGCGAAATCCTTCGGCTTGGGCGCCTCTTTGTGATATACCGCTTTTCGAAAACCAGGAATGGCGCCGAACATGTTCTTGACCGCGCCAGTCATCAACGTCAGGGTATGAGTCTTAAGCTTGGCTAAGCTGATGACCACATCGGCATCTATGACCGGTTTGGCTATGTAATACGTCTTGCCTTCCGGCGTGGTCTTTGGGTAGACTCCGGAGCTTTCAAAGGCTACTAATTTAGCCTCCGTCTCTCCCGCGACTTCAGAGAGCTTGGTGTTTTCCCACACTCTTTTGATACCCCGGTCGACGCCTCCCGGGCTGTCTCCCAAGATCGGCGTGGCGCCGAGTTCCTGCACCAGTTCGGTTACCGCCCGGACCACGGAAGGATGCGTGGTGATGGCACGGGAAGGATCTTTGGCGGAGAGCAGATTCGGCTTGATCAAAACCGTCTGATCTTTCTTTACAAACCTCTTTAGACCGCCGATCCGGTCGAAGCAGGTCCTAACCGCCGACTGGACGTTGGGGTAAGCATAATCGGCACAGCTTACCATGGAAACCCGGCTACTCATCTTGGGAAAGCTTATTGGGGGGGATAATGGATGGCGAAGTGATGGTGATCTTAACGGTCTTTATTCTCTGACCTTCAACCTTCTCAACTAAGAGTCTTAACGCACATCCTTCAGACTCGTGCTCGAGCTTTCTTCCCTGCTCCGGGACGCTCCCCACCAGATCGTAGATGAAACCACCCACGGTCTCGAATCCCTTCTCCTCAATCTTCGTCCCTAACGTCTCGTTCAGATCTTCAATGCTCACACCAGCGTCTACCCGGTAAGTCTTTTCATCCAGCTTTTGAATGGGAGGTAGCTCCTTATCATATTCGTCCTGGATCTCTCCCACGATCTCCTCTAAAACGTCTTCTAAGGTGACCAGACCTGCGGTTCCGCCGTACTCATCCACCACGATGGCCATGTGAACCTTATCCTTCTTGAACTCCTTTAACAGCTCATCCACCTTCTTGGTCTCCGGGACGAAGTTTGCCTTCCGGGCCACCAAGGATAACTTGACGGCCTTTCTCTGCCCGGCCGGAAGGAGAAAAAGGTCCTTAACGTAGATTATTCCGGTGATGCTGTCGATGCTCTCACCGTAGACGGGGATGCGCGAGTGTCCGTGTTGCTTCACCAGCCCCTTGATCTCATCGAGAGTGGAATCCTGTTGCACGCAGACCATATCCGGGCGGGGTCGCATGATCTCCTTAACCTGGGTCTCACCCAACTCTACCACGCCGTGGATCATCTGCCTTTCCTCTTCCTCCAGCACGGTATCGGTCGCCTGAGCGAACGACTCGATCTCCTCCGGGGACATCTCTCCGCTATCCTCTTCTCCGGCTCCCCTCCTTCTCGGAGCATAGCCGAACAGGCGATTGAGAAATCCAAGTATGGGATGGGTTATCTTATGAATGAGTTTCATGTTCTGAGTTCTTTAGGAGAGGTCCGCTTAAGTGAGCTTTCCCAGCTTCTTCAAATACATCTCCTCCGTTTTCTTCATGGCATTGGCCGCGCTCTTGTCGGCATGATCATATCCCAAAAGATGAAGAAGCCCGTGGGCGACCAAGCGCGCCACTTCCTCCTCAAAGTCGATCCCGTAATCGTCTGCTTGCCGTTTGGCCTGGTCCAGGGAAACGTAAACGTCTCCCAAGCTGGGATATTCCGTGACATCCCCTTCACCCTCCCTCATTCCAAAGGAGAGCACGTCCGTCGTCCCGTTCCTCCCGGTGAACTTCTTGTTCAGCTCCTTCATGAATTTATCGTCGATTAGGATCACGTCCACCCCCGAGTCCGCCTTCTCCGATGCTAAGATGATCTTCACCAGGAGTCGAATCATCCCCTCTCTGATCTTAAGTTCTGGGTGAGCGTTCTGAATGTTGCTTTTTTTCAATTTAAGCTTCCTTCGCTGCTTTTTGCCCGCCTGATAAGATCAGATAGTCTTCTCGGCCGTCTCCGGATACTCAACTCTGGGGTGGAAGAAGCTTATGAGCACGGGCAGGAAAGCCTGCTCAATGGCGCTTAGCTCCTTAAATGTCAAATCGGAATCCGACAGCTCTCCGGCCTGCAGTTTTGAATCGATGATTTTCTTAATCAGGCTCTTGATACGGGACGGCTTTGGATCTTCCAGCACCCGCGATGCCGCCTCTACCGCATCCGCCAGCATGACTATGGCCGTCTCCTTAGAATGAGGTCTGGGCCCGGGATATCTATACTCATCTTTCAGATCCTGCCCGGCTCCCCGCTCTAAAGCCTTGTTGTAAAAATAGCTCATCACCGTGGTGCCGTGATGCTGGTGGATGAAATCGATCACCGCCCGGGGTAGATTAACCTCCTCTGCCATCTCCACCCCCTCCTTGACGTGTGACTCTAAGATCAGGGCGCTCATGGATGGGGTAAGCTTCTCGTGCTTGCTTTTTGCTCCCATCTGGTTCTCTACAAAATACTCCGGCTTATCCACCTTGCCGATGTCATGGTAATAAGCTCCCACCCTGGCCAGAAGGGTATTGGCCCCGATGGCCTTGGCTCCCGCTTCTGCTAAATTGCCCACGATTATGCTGTGGTGATAGGTCCCCGGAGCTTCCAGCGACAGCCTCTTGAGCAGGGGATGATTCAAATCGGAGAGCTCCAGAAGGGTGATGTCGGTGGTGACCTCGAACAGGGATTCAAAGATGGGCAGAAGCCCGATGGTTAAGATGGTGGAGATGAACCCGTTAAAAAGACCGTACCCGCACAGGGAGAGAATGGAACCGGAGGGGGAGAGCTTCAGCGATTCCGAGAAATATATGAACACCACGTAAGCAAAGGACACATAAAGCATGGGACGATAGAACCTGTATCTGTGGGTTACCTCCTTCACGCTGAAGCAGGCCAAGCCCCCGGCCACGATGGTGATGAAGGCCAGCTTGAAATCAAAGTAATTCACCACTCCCAGGAGTATTCCCAGACAGAAGGTGAAAACCAACCCCACCTCCACGTCCAGCAGGATGGTTAACGCCATGGAGGCGATGGCGACGGGAATGAGATACTCGGAAAGCTGCCAGCGGAACAGTATAAGATAGGTTAAGATCATCTCCAATACCAGCGTGCTGACGATCATCGCAAACTTCTTGTTGTCGAAGAAAACGTCCGGTTTGACAAAATACAAAAACAGAGCCAGACCTAAAATCACCGCTCCGGCGAAGAATATCCTTCCCAGAAGGGGGAAGACAAAATGCCAGGGGTCCGACCTGAGTCCGGTTTTGATGCGGAATTGAGAAAGGGAGTAAAGCTTCTCTAAATCCTCTCTGGCCACCTTTTGATTTCTTGCCAGGATGATCTCTCCCTTCAACACCATTCCCTTGTGCTGGGTGACCGCATCCAGCGCCGCCTGTCTTCGGGTCTCCATCTCGTGGTGATTCAGAGTCAGGTTGGCAACCAAAAAACGGCTTCCGATCTCGTACATGGCTTTGACTAAAAGCTGGTCGTGCTCGAATCTGACCAAAGCCAAAGAGAGAAGCCTCTCCCTGGCCTTGGAGATGTCCAATAGCTGATCCTCGGAGATGGCAATCTCTTCGTCTCCATCTAAGATGAGAGCTTTGCGATTATCCGCAAATGACAGATCCTCGATCTTTTCGACCATCCCCACCTGATAGAATTCCTTGAGGATGAGAAGCAAATTAGAGCTAAACGAATTCAGGTCTTCATCCGTGCTCAGAACGAATATCCCTTCTTCTTCCAGGTGGGGAAAGATTAAGCGCATGCTCCTGATCCTGGATTCGGGAAGGCGGTTGCTCTGGTTGATGCTGTCTGCGCGGGCGAAGAACCTGGTGACCTCCGTCTCAACCGAATCTCCTCTGGCCCGGTCGTAATCCAGAATCACCGAAAGGTTGGATAGCACCAGATCCTTATCCCCATTAAGCTCCTCTTCGCCCTTCAGGATGGGAAAGGTAATGGGGGCAATAATGTCTTCCTTGGATATGCTTCCCTCTGCCGGGAGAATTATAGTCTCATAGATGGAGGAGATGGGAAACAGAAGCACGATGACGGCAATGGTGACCAAACCCAAAAGTGCCCGAAAACCATAAACCATGGTTTTACGCTCGACACCATTGCCCTCCGAGTTGTGCCGGGGGGAGACCAGTTTTTTTACACTACTCATGGAAACCTAATACCTTCATCCGTTAACACATCAGGCCTATAGTCTTCAGATCGATCACTCTCGCTCATTTTTGGCATCATCTTTTGATGACCGGGAACGCGAAGAAGGTCTGAGTCTGCCCTCATATCTCTCGTAGGCCTTGATGATCTCCTGCACCAGTCGGTGCCTTACCACGTCTCTTTCTGTGAGATACACAAACTCTATTTTCTTCACTCCCTTAAGTATCTTCTGAATCTGAACTAAGCCGGAGGCCTTTTTGTCATCTAAGTCTATCTGGGTTACGTCTCCGGTGACAACTGCCTGTGAATTTTCTCCCAGGCGAGTCAGAAACATCTTCATCTGGGCCACCGTGGTGTTCTGGGCTTCGTCCAGTATTACAAATGAGTTGTTTAGCGTTCTCCCCCTCATGAATGCCAGAGGCACGATCTCGATCACTCCCATCTCCATCAATTTGCGGATCTTCTCCGCAGACAGCATGTCGTGGAGCGCATCGTAGACCGGTCTCAAGTATGGATCCACCTTGGCCCGGATGTCTCCCGGAAGGAAACCCAGGCTCTCCCCCGCCTCCACTGCCGGACGCACCAGAATCACCCTTGCCACTATTTTCTTCTTCAACGCGGCCACCGCCATGGCCACCGCTAAGTAGGTCTTACCCGTGCCAGCAGGACCTATGGAGAAGACTAAGTCGGAGGACTCGATCGCCTTTACGTAATCCTTCTGGCCTACGGTGCGTGGCTTTATCCTCTCCCGGGTGACTATTGAAGTGACGATAGAGCCGACCTGAAGATCGTTGAACGGGCCGATACCATCCTGCTTGACCATGCTGATGGCATAGAGAACGTATCTTTCGGAGAGCTTGTGATTCTTCTTCAGTTGTTTCATCAGATCACAGAACAGGGTCTCCAAAAGGTTCAACTCCTTCTCCTCGCCCCGCAGGACGATGGAGTCGCCCCGGGCCACTATCTTGGCATCAAACTGGTCCTTAATCAGGCGAAGATACGCCCCCCCCTGCCCAAAAAGGAGCCTCTGATCCACGTCCCCTATGTCGATTTTCTTTTGCTTTGCCAATCTGGTTCCTCTAATCCTCCGGAATCTTGCCAGCGGGAAGAGTCTAAGTCCAGATGCTTCGCTCCGCTCAGCATGACAGCGGTCGAGCCAACGCCTAACTTAAGTTAGGCGTTGGTCACAATCTCTTTACTGTCTTCGTCTATTGAGACATTCAACCTATATCATTCTTTGCTTTTTTCCAGTTTTATCCGCAATTCCTTGAGTTGCCATTCATCCACCTCCGAAGGGGCTCCGTCCATCAATGATAAAGCCTGAGTGGTTTTGGGGAAAGCGATAACGTCTCTTATAGAATCACATCCGGTCATCAGGGCTATTATCCGATCAAGTCCCGGGGCAATGCCTCCGTGAGGGGGCGCGCCATATTCTAATGCTTTCAAGAGAAAACCGAACATCCTCTCCGCCCGCTGGTCGTCTATGCCCAATGCGTTTAAAACCTTCTGCTGAAGCTCCCTTTTGTGGTTACGAATTCCGCCGGAGGCGATCTCCACCCCGTTTAAGACCAGATCGTACTGGTGGGCCTTTATGTCGACCCAGGGATGGTCAGGATGATCCAGAGGAAGGGACGAAGTAAAGCCTTGGTCCAGTTTCCCCAAATCCTCCTGGTAGGGCATGGTGACGATGTTGTGCATGGCCTCGAAACGCCCCTCCTCCGGGTTGTACTCGAGAAGCGGAAATTCATATACCCACAGGAAATTCCACTTGGTATCATCCAACAGGTCGAATTTATGAGCTATGTGTAGTCTCAGCTTGCCCAGCGAGGCTAAGGCCACGTTAGGCTGGTCGGCAATCAGGAAGGCAATGTCCCCTTCCCCCAAACTCAACCGGTCGGCGATGGAGTTCTGCTCCTCTGCGGTTAAGTATTTCAGGATGGAGGACTTGAAGCCCTCGCTGGTTCTGGCCATCCAGACCAACCCTTTGGCCCCGCCCTCCTTGGCCACCCCCTCCAAGTTCTCGATCTCCTTGCGGGAGAGCTTGCCTCCTCCCTTGAAGTTGATACCGCAGACTATTCCACCATTCTTGATGGTCGAGGAGAAGACCTTGAACTGCGAGTTCTTGAGCGAATCTGTTAGCTCCTTAATCTCTATGTCGAACCGGGTGTCCGGCTTGTCTATGCCGTACCTGGCCATCGCCTCATGGAACTTGAGCCGGGGGAAGGGAGTCTTTATCTCCACGTCCAAAACGGTCTTGAACATGTAAGCCATCATCCTCTCCACCACCGAGAAGATATCATCCTCGGTGACGAAGGACATCTCCATGTCTATCTGGGTATGTTCAATCTGCCGGTCTGACCTCAAATCTTCGTCCCTCAAGCACCGGGCTATCTGGAAATACTTGTCGAAGCCGGAGATCATCAGGATCTGTTTTAGAAGCTGGGGCGACTGGGGCAGTGCGTAGAATTTCCCCGGGTTGACCCGGCTGGGAACGATAAAGTCCCTCGCTCCCTCAGGAGTGCTCCGGATCAAAAGTGGGGTTTCTATCTCGTAGAATCCTTCGTCCACCAGGAAATCCCTTACTGCTTTCACCGCCTCATGCCGGATTTTGATCTTGTACTGAAGCGGTGGACGACGCAGGTCTAAGTATCTATACTTCAGCTTGAGCTCGTCGCTGGCATGGGGTTCCTCCACGATCTCAAAGGGCGGAGTCTTCGACTCGTTTAAGACGGTCATCTTGTTTGCCACCACCTCGATCTCGCCGGTGGCCATGTCCGGATTAGCCATCCCTTCCGGCCTCGCATTGACCTCACCCTCCACGCTGATCACGAACTCCGCCCTCAGGTGAGAGGCCTCGTTTACGGTCTTTTCATCCAAAAGGTCCGGCTTGAAAACCACCTGGGTTACGCCATATCTGTCTCTCAGGTCTATAAAAAGCAGACCTCCATGATCCCGCCACTTGTGCACCCAGCCGTTCAGGGTGACGGTTTTGCCGGCATCGGCTTTCCTTAATTCTCCACAGGTATGCGTGCGTTTAAGACTCTCGAAGTTGCTCAAGATTCACTCCTGCCTTAAATTCTCAAAAGTTCTTTCATTGTTTGATCTGTAGGTCCGAAATCCCCCGCCAACGGCGGGACATATCCGACCTGCGATCTCTCATCCTCTTCTATGTCTTCTCAAAAGCTTCCAAAAAATCATCCCTTGAAATACCCGCTTGAGTGCAAATCGTTCTCAGCGTGGAAGCCTTTATCTTCGGGTGATTAGGCATGGTCAAAGGGGTTTTGTTTCCATTGGAATTCTCATGCACCATAGAAATGTGCTCCCTTTCTCGCACGACTCGGAATCCGAGAATCTCCAATGCTTTGATCACCTTTCCCTTTGGGGCATCAACAGGGAATTTCCTCATCAAACCTCGACTCCCGTTTCAGCAATGAATGACTCAAGAATCGGGGGCTCGACATCGAAAACCTCTTTTCCAAAAGTCTCGACATGGAAGCGAATAGCTGATTTCACGTCTGAAAGCGCCTCTTCATAAGTATCTCCCTGTCCAACCACAACCCCCTTAAGCCCCAGGGGATAAGCTACATAACCATCAGGATGCTTTTCTACAATAATCTTGAGTTGCCTCATCTGAGGGCCTCCTCTCTTTAACCACTGCTTCTCTTCATCTAAAATACGGCAACACTCTTTCAATTTCACACTTCGGTTCAGCTACTGGTTCTCCAAAATGAATTGCTGTTTGTAGGTCCGAAATCCCGCAGGGTTTCGGACAAAAAGCTGTAGAGAGTTCTCCGACAGCCTCCCGGGTTAGGCGAAGTTAGTTTTTTTCATTTCATCACGGACAGAAATTCTTCCACAGTTGTATTGGCCCGGGCAATAAGCGATCTTTTAAGTACCCCTGGCAACTTCACGATGATCAGGAACGGATAACGTCGCAATATGCCCTTCCTTCACAAGAATAATATGACTTCCCCGTTGCCTTGCAACCTCCCATCCCAGACGTTCAAATACTTTTACGACGCTACGTCCGCTCAGAAGGGGAAGTTTCTGCATTAGACTAACACCTCTACTTCGCGCATACTAACGGTAAGAGGCATCCCTCTTTCAGCTCGAACCTCAAGGCATTGTTTTATTGCATCTTTAATATTCTCAACCGCTTCCTGTTCGGTTTTACCTTGACTCACGCAACCTGGAACGGAAGGACATTCTACCACGAACATCCCGTCCTCATCCCTGTCAATTGTTACGATAAACTTCATCCTTCCTCCTTGTTATCTTTATTTTAGAGCCCAAGTTCGTCTGAATAGACAAGGGCTTGTCGGATAGGGCTTTGCCCATATCCGACCTACAGTAATTCATCTTCCAAATTATTATGGGAGTCCCCTAATGAGGACTCCCTTGAAAAAGTCTACACAATCTTTCAATCTTGAAGAATGTTGCCACATAGTGATCACGCCGGTCTTTATTCCATAAGCCTATAGAATATATCGGCTTAAATCCTCGTCCTCCACTATGTTCTTGAGGGTTTTTTCCACCTTCTGCCTGGTGATCTTCACCTTCCTGGTCTTCACATCCGGAACCTTGAACATTATATCCTCTAAAAGCGTGGTCATCACCGTATGGAGCCGTCTGGCTCCGATGTTTTCCGTCCTCTCGTTGACCAGATTGGCTATTCGGGCGATCTCCCTGATGCCGTCATCGGTGAAGGAAAGCTCCACCCCATCGGTGGCCATAAGCGCAGTATACTGCTTCATCAAGGCGTTCTTCGGCTCGGTCAAGATGCGCACGAAATCATCCGTGTTCAGGCTGTCCAGCTCCACCCGGATGGGAAATCTTCCCTGCATCTCCGGTATGAGATCGGAGGGCTTGGAGGCATGAAAGGCGCCGGCAGCGATGAACAATATGTGATCGGTCTTGACCATCCCGTACTTGGTCATCACGTTGGTTCCTTCCACTATCGGCAACAGATCCCTCTGTACCCCCTCGCGAGAGACGTCCGGCCCTTCCTTTGGCTTGTCGCCGGCGATCTTATCCAATTCGTCGATGAAGATGATGCCGGAATTCTCCACCCTCTCTATGGATTCCGAGATCACCGCGTCTATGTCCACCAGCCTGCCGGTCTCCTCCTGGGTTAAGATCCTCTGTGCCTCCGCCACCGTGACCTTTCTTCTCTTGGTCTTCTTGGGGAGCATGCCGGAGAACATCTCCTGGAAATTGACCCCCAGTTCCTCTATTCCCTGGGGAGAAAAAACCTCAATGATGGGAAACCTGTCGTCCGAGGCCGTGATCTCGATGGTTCTCTTGTCCAGCTTTCCCCTTCGCAATTGAGCCCGCAGTTTCTCTCTGGTCTTCTCCCACTTCTCCTCCGGGTTCTCCTCCGTTGGCTCAGGGAAGGAGAGAGTGGGAACACTGTATTCCCGTGTGGGCGTCTCTGTTTTCTTGCGCCGAGGCCTGGGAGGCAAAAGATAGTCCAATATCTTCTCCTCGGCCAGTGAATCGGCCTTGGGCCGAACCCTATCCGCCTCCTCCCGTTTCACCATGCTCACCCCCAGATCGGTCAGCTCTCGTACCATGGACTCCACGTCTCGTCCCACGTAACCCACCTCGGTATACTTCGATGCTTCCACCTTGATGAACGGAGCATTTGACAGATTAGCCAGCCTCCGGGCGATCTCCGTCTTTCCCACACCGGTGGGTCCGATCATGATAATGTTGTTGGGCATGATCTCCTCTTTTAGCTCTCCCTGCACCCGCTGCCTTCTCCAGCGGTTTCGCAGGGCGATGGCCACCGATTTCTTGGCCCGATCCTGCCCGATGATGTATCTGTCCAGCTCCCTCACGATCTGGGTGGGGGTTAATTCCCTGGGTCTCTCCTTTTCCAGGGAGTTCCCGCCCTCTTGTGCGCCTGTCGGCTGGGGTATGACTGAGTTTTTTACCTGGCTCATAGGTTAATTCTCTACCTCCTCCTCACTATACTCAAATATAACAAATTTCTGTATTTTTCAAAGCTTTTGTGTTGCGGAATTATAAACCTTTCTCTATCCACAGGGCGTAGACCAAGGCCGCGGCCCTAACCTTACACTGAACCTATGTGACAATATGCGTACCACCATAACCGTTTAATCGGCAACGAGTTACAGACATCCGGGCTCCGGATCGGCAATGATCCAATATCCAGAGCTTAAGATCGCAACTCGTTCTCCTCAAAAAAACTACTGGAGTGTTGCCTCCCGCCTTTGGATAGAGCAAAAGACAGGTTCTCACACTCCAAAAAACACCGCGGACGCTAAAGCTCCTCGATAATTATCTTGTCGTTCGTATATACGCAGATGGAAGAGGCTATCTCAATCGATTTCCTGACCATGGCCACGGCATCCAAGTCCGAGTGAGATTTCAAAGCCCTCGCCGCAGCCAGGGCAAATGCTCCTCCTGAACCGATGGCGACTATTCCATCGTCCGGCTCAATAACGTCCCCGTTTCCTGAGATCACCAGGGCGTGATCGTTGTCCAGCACGGCCAGAAGCGCCTCCAGCCTCCGCAGATACTTATCCATTCTCCAGTCTTTGGCCAGCTCCACCGCTGCCCTGGGGAGATTTCCCCTGAACTCTTCTATCTTCGCCTCAAATCTCTCGAACAGGGTAAAGGCATCCGCGGAGGCTCCGGCGAAACCAGCTAAGATTTTGTCGTTATACAACTTACGGAGTTTGTTGGCGTTCTGTTTGACGATGGTCTCCTCCAGGCTCACCTGTCCATCTGCACCTATGGCGACTTTGCCATTGTGCCTTAATCCGATTATGGTGGTCGATTTCATCATTTGAAACCTGCCTCATTCTGGGCCGAAGCCACAGTGGTCGACTTCGTTACTTACGCCCGATTATTCCATTTCCTTTGTCATCATAATATATACTCAATTCCCCGCCCTGGGATGCGCTTTTTTGTAGATTTTCTTAAGCTTCCCGGTGGTCACGTGAGTATAGATCTGGGTGGTGGATAGGCTTTCGTGCCCTAAAAGCTCCTTCACCGTCAAAAGATTGGCTCCTTTATCCAGAAGATGGGTGGCGAAGGTATGCCTCAAGGTGTGAGGGGCAGTTCCTTTTTCCTCGCTGACCGCTTGGGCGTGCTTCTTGACTATTCTTCTCACGTTGCGGGAGGAAAGCCTTTTGCCGAATCGATTCCAGAAGACTGCATCGCCATCAGTTTCAGATAGGTCCTTCAAACATAGCTTGCGCCGATCCAGATAGCTCTGCAAAGCTTTCAACGCCTCCGCCCCGACCGGAATGATCCTCTCTTTCTTCCCCTTCCCCATCACCCGGATCAGTTCGCCTTTGAAATCTATCGATGAAAGCTCCAACTCGGAGAGCTCGGAGAGCCTCATGCCGGTGCTGTAAAAGAGCTCCAGTATGGCCAAATCCCTCAGGCCAGAAAGATCCTCCCGGGAGGGACGTCCGAGCAGCTCCTCCATTTGAGCAATGGTCAAATAGGAGGGAATGCTTTTCCCTCTCCTGGGTATCTGAAGATATGAACCGGGATCCGTTTTCGTACGCCCTCTCTTAACTAAATACTTGAAAAACGATTTTAGCACAAAAATCCGGTGGGCGATGCTGCTTTGCTTCAAGCCTTTTCGTTTGAGGGATATCAGGAAATCGCGGAAAAAGGGTCGGGAAAGCTGGCCTATGAAATCTCCGCTTATGCCTCTTTTCTTCAGGAATTCGCCAAAACTCCGAAGAACAGACTCGTAGCTTATGACCGTATTCTTGGAAAAGTTCTTCTCGTGCTGAAGGTATTGAAGGAAATCGCTTTTCTCTGCCTCAAAGTCTCGCATAACCACACCGGATCGATTCCAGCTCATCACACCGCCCACATACGCCTCTCATCCGTTTAATCCGTCCGGACGGACGCCCCCAGGCGGGCCCGTATGGGCGTCTGGGCGTTCCATCCGTTGGCACGAACCATACGGTTCATGCCGTTGACCGTTTAATCCGCTTTATCCGTTGACAGTTTTGCGCTGCTGACCTCTTCGGTGCTTAGCGGCTGGACCTGTTCATGCCCGCACTTAACGCATTTCAGATACTCACCCTTAGCTTTGGAGGATTTCTCCACTAAGAACTTGGCATCGCACTCGGGGCAAGGCTGGTTTACCGGCTTATCCCAGGTGGCGAATTTGCACTTGGGGTAGCTGGAGCATCCAAAGAATATCCGTCCCCGTTTTGTCCTTCTCTCGATCAACGAGCCGTCGCAACCCTCCTCCGGACAGCTCACCCCGATGGAAAAAGGCCGGGTGAACTTGCACTCGGGGTATTTTGAGCAGGAGAGAAACCTGCCGTAACGGCTCATCTTTATCATCATGGGAGCTCCGCAGACCTCGCATTTTTCGTCAGACAACAGCATCCCATTCTCGTCGCCCGGCAGCGGCTTGGTGTTCTTGCACTTGGGAAAACCAGAGCAGGCCAAGAATTTGCCGTTTCTTCCCCAGCGAATGATCATGGGGCTGCCGCATTTTTCACACACCTCGTCGGTTTTCTGCTGAGTAAGCTTTTGGATACTCTTTTTGTCGTTCTCCACCTTCTCTAAATTAAGCTTAAAAGGGACGTAGAAATCTCTAAGCACCTTGACCCA
>CBDUQU010000034.1:0-23345 GCA_965369445.1 uncultured bacterium
GAGAAGAGTTTGAAGATATTTGAAGACATAGGTGATCGGAAAAATGAAGGGGTGAGCCTGAACAATATCGGAATGGTATATGGGGCCTGGGGCAAGTATGATCAGGCCGTTGAGTATTATGAGAAGAGTTTGAAGATATTTGAAGACATAGGTGATCGGAAAAATGAAGGGGTGACCCTGAACAATATGGCGTCGGTATATTATGCCTGGGGCCAGTATGATCAGGCCATTGAGCGTTACAAGAAGAGTCTGAAGATATTTGAAGACGTAGGTGATCGGAAAAATGAAGGGGGGACCCTGAACAATATCGGGGGAGTATATAAGGCCTGGGGCAAATATGATAAGGCCATTGAGTATTGTCAGAAGAGTCTCAAGATATTGGAGGAAATTGGGGCGGTTGAGGCGAAAACGGCGAGAGAGAATCTAAAGCGACTTCAAGAAAAGATGAAAAAGTGATAAAAGGGCGTAGACAAAGAAAATTCAAAGAGCAAAAAGCAAAATTGTCCGAATTTGGATCCTGCGGACAGTTCAAAATTCAAAATTGTCCCGCAGGGAAAACGAGAATCGAGACGTAGTTTGGAGTGTTCGCCCCTACGGGCCGTATGGCTTCAGGCGAACCAAGGCTCGCCTAGGTCAAGCTGAAGTCGTAGATCCCGCCCTTCGACGAGCTCTCCTCGAGTCTGAGCGACCTCGGAGTCGAAGACAGGGTGGTGAGCCCTTCAACTTCGTTCAGGATAAACGAAGTCGAACCACCAGAGGCGGGGCTTGACACTCCAAAAGACTTGAGCCTGGGGCTTTCGGCCTCGGCGCCCCGCCAAAGGCGGGGCTACGCGAATCAGGTCTGCGGAGAGCCACGCGCTTCGGCAGTTCGACAGTTCGACAGGCTCACTGTCCCGTCTTCGACCCTGAGGGTCAGACCCGAAGGGAGCGAGGTCGAGGGACAGGCTCACCGATAATCAGGGAAGAACGGTTAGCTTCAGGAACGCCATTCTGATAATGACCTCCAACATCGGAGCATCCCTTATAGCAGAGACGTCCCGGTCGATCACCGCGGAAATGAGGAGATGATATACCAGGAAATGAGTTCATACGTACTGGACCTCTTGAGAAAATCTCTAAGACCTGAGTTTTTGAATCGTATAGACGAGAGAGCAGTGTTTTGTTCATTGTCTCTCGAGAATATCAAAGATATCGTGGATCTGCAGTTTAAGGAGCTTGCCCACAAGATGGCTGAGGAACTGCTTTTTCTGAAGATAAGAGGAAAAATCATTTGGAGATTGCCCTGGAGGGTGACTATATTTGTGAAGATTCAGTCAGAAAAGGAGGTTTACCAACGGTGAGAATCGTCCCAACCATGCTGATCATACTGGCTATCGGCAGCTTCATCTTCTCCTGCTCCTCGAGTTCCGAGGGAAAGAAAACTGAACAGGATCTCTACACCGAAGCACAGAATCATTCGGAGGATGGAAACTTTGAATCTGCTATAGGCACCTATGAGAACCTTCTGGAACTTTTCCCGGACAGCCCCAGGGCCTACAAAGCACAGTTTCTGATCGGCTTCGTTTACTCGGAGAACCTGAAGGACCAGCAGAAGGCCAAGGAGAATTACCTGAAGGTGATTGATGATTATCCGGAATGCGACTTAGCAGACGACGCCCGGTATATGATAGAGATGATGGAGACGGGCGCCGAGCCGACTATTTCGGATACAAGTCTCTCTTCGCCTGAGTAGCAGCACCCGAAGCCTGGCTTTCAATTACCCGAATCCGACCAAACACTCCGGCACCAGAGCCTGACTTACGTTAGGTTGTGGTGCTTTTCATTGCTTATCTTGCTCTTGGCAGAAAACCGCCGCATGACCTTGTGATGAGGAGACTATCTTGCCGGGAATTGCCGGAATCGTTGATCTTGAAAGAAAACTTAACCTGAAGGAAACGATCACCGGCATGCTTCGCGTCATGAAGCATGAGCCGTGGTACAGGCTGGGGCACTTTGACCGGACTCCGGTAGCCTTAGGAAGAGCCTCCCTAGGGATAATCGACCCTCAAGACCAGCCGGTATTCAACCGTGATAGCTCTTTATGCATGGTTATGTATGGGGAGGTGTACCATTACCCCGACGATCCTGTGGGAGCCTTAAAGAAACGCCATCCTTCCGAACCGAACGATCATGCCTCCTCCGTTCTGAGGTTGATAGATGCATACGGTATTGACGTCGTGAAGAAGCTTAATGGTTCCTTTGTGCTGGCTCTGTGGGATTTCAGAGAGAATCGGCTGGTCATCGCCAATGACAGGTACGGCCTGAGAACCTTGTATTATTTTCAACACAAGGACATCTTCCTGTTCGCTTCGGAGATGAAATCCATCCTGACTTTCCCCCAGGTAGAAAGGGAGATCGATCTTCAGGGAATGGCGGAGTTCTTCGGCCTCAACTTCATCATGCAAGACAGAACCCTTTTCAAAGAGATCAAAGTTCTGCGTCCGGCCTCAATTCTCATTCATCGAGACGGTCGTCTCCAGATAAGATCCTACTGGAATTTGAATCTCAGAGAGGATAACAAGCGGTTCGATGAAAAAGCTTCTCTTGAGAGAGCGCACATTCTGGTGAAACAGGCCATGCAAAGACAGCTTAAAGATGATGTCCCGAAGGTTCTGTCCTTAAGCGGTGGACTTGACTCAAGGACCCTTTTAGGGGCGGCGGTCCAGTTGGGATTCAAAATCCCCTCTTTCACCTTCGGCACTACGGACTGCCCGGATCAAAAGCTGGCAAAAGCTGCCGCCGATAGCCTGGGGACGGAGAATCGCTTTTTCGAACTCACTCCCCACTTCCTTGAGGTCTGGGCCGAGAGAGGAATATGGCTGACTGAGGGTATGAATAACTGTGTGAACTTTCATGGGATAGAGTTCACGCCGGAGATCAGAAAGCAGGCCCTGGTGGTGCTGAACGGGTTTCTGGGAGGAGAGCTCTTTGGGTTTCTTTCCCTGACCAGCGCCCTTTTGTTGTTCCAAGGAAATTCTGAGGGTTGGATCAAGAGGGTTTTTCGCCGCATCAATCATCCTTTTACCGAATCTGAACTGGCGCGCCTTTTTCAGACAAAACACTACTCGCAGATAAAGGAATTACCCTTTCAATCCTTTACAAAATCTATAAGGGATTGTCCCTTCGATTCACCCTTCAACAAATTCTATCATTTTCGCTTCAGAGAACAGGCTCCGAAATCGTTCCTGTACGGTCTTCTGCTTGATAACAACTTAGTGGAATACAGGGTTCCCTTTTGTGACTATGATCTGGTTGACTTTGTCTCGGCCATCCCCCCCAAAGAGAAGGCGTTGGCAGCTTTTCATCGCCGCCTGCTGACGGACAAGTTTCCACCCCTGGGTTCGATTCCCTACCAGAGAACCGGCTTGGCCGTCAGTTCGGGTCTAACCCGTATCCTGCTCACAAAAGCAAGAGAGAATCTGAGAAAACGCATCTTCCGATCCAAAGTTGACAAACGCGGATATTTAGATTATGATGGATGGATGCGCGGCGAACTGAGAGGTTTCGTAACTTCCGCTCTTTCCAGCGAAAAATTCCTGAGCCGGGGTTATTTCAACCCCGATTACGTCAAAAGGATGGTGGAACATCACCTTTCCGGAAGGAGAAACCTCTCCTCTCAGTTGGGAGCGCTCCTGACATTTGAACTCTGGAATCAACTTTTTGTAGACTGATGCAAAAATCCTGGCCCCGGTTGCGTATAGGAATCTAATTCAGGTTCAATAAGGGGGAAAGAGAGTTTTTGCTTGACAGGATGGATTTGAGTGTTATATTGGGAAATTTGAGGAGGGAGAAGTAGATGAAAACCTATACGCCACCTGTTTCAGAGATTAAACGAAAGTGGTTTGTGATCGATGCCGAGAACAAGATTTTAGGAAGATTGGCCACAAAAGTGGCCGGCCTTCTCATGGGGAAGGGTAAGCCTCATTTCACCCCCCACCTGGACGTGGGTGATTACGTCATAGTGATAAACCCAGAAAAGGTGATGCTGTCCGGGAAGAAGAAGAACACCAAGACTTACTATCACTACAGCGGCTATCCCGGGGGATTGAAGTCGGTGTCCTTTTCCAAATATGTAAAAGAAAAGCCTGAGGAGCTCTTCAGCAAGGCGGTGTGGGGAATGCTTCCCAAGAACAGGCTGGGAAGAAAGATGCTCTCCAAGCTTTTTGTCTACCGCGGGACCGAGCATCCCCACCAGGCTCAAAAGCCCGAGCCTCTGAAGGTCTAGAGGACAAGTTCACCAGGCTAACTCAAGTTACGGGAGGAGAAGTTGGCAACCACGGTTTATCAAGCGACTGGAAGAAGAAAGGACGCAATGGCCAGCGTCCGGCTGGTGCAGGGTGGAGGCAAAATGCTGGTTAATGGAAAACCCATGCGCCAGTATCTGGCCAAGGACTCATTGATGATGCACGTGGAGAAGCCCCTGCAGGTCACCGACATGCTGGGCAAACTGGACGTAATCTGTTCCGCCCGGGGAGGCGGTCTATCGGGTCAGGCCGGAGCTATAATGCTGGGCATAGCCAGAGCTTTGGCTCGCATGAACGAGGAGTTCAGAAAGCCGTTGAAAAAGGCGGGGCTCCTCACCAGAGACCCACGGATGGTGGAAAGAAAGAAATACGGGCAGATAAAGGCTCGGAAGAGATTCCAGTATTCCAAGAGATAGAAGAAGATTTTAAAATCCACACACCGGCCGATCCCAAAGGCGGGTCCATCGGGATACTCCTGGTGGCGCCTGGGAAATGACGCCGGTGGAGGCTTAAAACCAGAAGAGGTGCTTTCCATGAACGTTACCATCAAAGATCTGTTAGAAGCGGGGGTCCATTTCGGACATCAGACCAAGCGATGGAACCCCAAGATGAAGAAGTTCATCTTCACCGCCCGAAGCGGCATCTACATAATTGACCTGCAAAAGACGCTCAAGTGCCTGGAGATCGCCTGCAAGAAAGTGCAGGAGGTAATCGCCTCTGGTCAGGGCATCCTGTTTGTAGGAACCAAGAAGCAGGCCCAGGAGGTTGTGAGGGAACAGGCTTTAAGATGTGGAGCCTTCTATGTCTCCGAAAGATGGCTGGGAGGAATGCTGACCAACTTCCAGACCATCAAACTGAACATCAAACGGCTGAGAGACATAGAACGGATGAAGGAAGACGGCACCTATGACAAGCTCACCAAGAAGGAGGGTCTGAAACTGGAGAAGGAGCGGATAAAGCTGGAAAAGATCCTGGGGGGAATAAAGGAGATGAACCGCCTTCCCGGTCTTCTGTACGTGGTGGATGCCAAGAAGGAAAGGATTGCAGTGGCTGAGGGGAGCAAGTTGGGGATACCCATTATTGCCATAATCGACACCAACTCCGACCCCGATCCCATAACCTTTCCAATCGCCGCCAACGACGATGCCATCAAATCCATCAAGGTGATCACGCACCAGATAGCGGAGGCGGCATCGGAGGCGGAGAAAATCAAAGAAGAGAAGAAAGAACTCCAGGAAAAGGTGGAAACCTAAGATACGAGCTTTCAACGTTTAACTCTGGGGACTTGACTCATGGCCATAACTGCTGATCAGGTTAAGAAACTAAGAGAAAAAACCGGCGCCGGGATGATGGACTGCAAGAGGGCCCTGGAGAAATGCGATGGCGACATGGAGAAAGCCATTCATCATCTCAGAGAGCAGGGAATAGCCAAGGCCACGCAGAAGGCGGCCCGGGTCGCCAAGGAGGGGTTGATTTTCTCCGACGTACGTCCGCAGGAAAGACTGGGAGTCTTGCTGGAGCTCAACTGCGAAACGGATTTCGTGGCGCGGACAGATGATTTCAAGAGCCTGGCTAAAGAGATATCGACCTGGATTGTGGAGAACCGCCCCGGGGAAATCACTCAACTCAACCAATCCATGAAGGACAGATTGAATCAGACCATTGCCAAGCTGGGTGAGAACATCACCGCAAAGAGATTTGTCCTCCTCCGGCGGAACGAAAAATCAGCCGGGATCATCCACAGTTACATTCATCCGGGAGACAAGCTGGGGGTCCTGGTAAAGCTCCAAAGCCAGACCGATGATGCGGCCCGCGACCCGGAATTTACGCTTCTGGCCAAAGACGTCGCTATGCAGATTGCTGCCACCAACCCACTGGTAATTGCCCGGGACAGCTTGAGCCCTGAGATAATCGAGAAGGAAAAAGACATATACAGCACGCAGGCTAAGAATGAGGGGAAGCCGGAGAAGATCATCGAAAGAATCGTGCAGGGAAAGCTGGAGAAGTACTTTCAAGAGGTCTGCCTGCTGGAACAGGCATTTGTGAAGGACCAGGATCGCTCAGTTAAAGAGAGGGTGGCCGAGACCGAGAAGAAACTCGACCAGGAGATAGCGGTAGAACAGTTCGTTCGATTCAGGTTGGGGGACGAGCTGGCCTGAAGCAACTGCGTGCGACCTCTGACCGATTTTAGGTTTCGAGCAAATCTAAAAAAAACGAACAGCCGCATAGGATCGAAAGGTTGTGGGGAACCCCATTTATAAAAGGGTCGTTCTGAAGGTATCTGGTGAATGGCTTGCCGGGAAAAAAGAGGGCGTCATTGATCCCCAGGCTCTCGCCTTCATTTCCAACGAGATAATATCCGCAAAAGACTTAGGGGTACAGTTGGCTGTGGTGGTGGGCGGGGGGAACATCATCCGCGGGCAGTTTGCCGGCATGGGGGCCATAGACCGGGTGTCAGCCGACTACATGGGAATGCTCGCCACCATCATAAACTCTATCGCGCTTCGGGACAACCTGGAGAGCCGGGGTATCCCCACCCGCGTGCTCAGCGCCATCCACATAAACATATTAACACAGCCGTATACCAAAAGGGAAGCTGTCAGGCATCTGCAGAATGGAAGGGTGATCATTCTCGCAGGCGGGACCGGAAACGCCTACTTCACCACCGATACCACCGCAGCCCTCAGAGCCGCGGAGATAGAGGCGGACCTGGTCTTAAAGGGCACCAAGGTGGATGGAGTTTTTGATGACGATCCGGTCACGAACCCGGCTGCCACCATGCTCGAAACCTTGTCCTATGCCGAGGTGTTGGAGCGAAGACTGAAGGTGATGGACCTCACCGCGATTTTGCTGTGCATGGAGAACAAGCTTCCCATCATCGTTTTCAATCTTGAAAAGAAGGGAAATCTGAAGAGAATTCTCTCAGGAGAGAAGATCGGGTCCCGGGTTGGCGCATAACCCGACGCCTTTATCTTCAAAGGTCGAGTTTCGAAAGCTGCCAAACGGACAAGAAAGCGAAAATCCAAAAGTAGAGAGATCGAGCCAAACGTAAAAAGGTAGGAGGATATGACAACAAAAAAGATTCATGCCGAAACCGAAGATAGAATGGGAAAGGCGCTGGAGGCCATGAAAAGAGAGTTGACCTCCATTCGCACTGGAAAAGCCACCTCTTCCCTGCTGGACGGGATCCAGGTTGACTATTATGGCACCATGACGCCCCTGTCCCAGGTGGCAAACATATCCGCTCCGGATCCCCGACTCCTGGTGATTCAACCGTGGGAGAAGAAGCTCATTCCGGAGATCGTGAAAGCCATTCAGAAGTCGGACCTGGGGCTCAACCCCCAGAGCGACCCCAACGTGGTGAGGCTCCCCATTCCCCCGTTGACCGAAGAGCGCCGAATGGACTTAGTCAAACTGGCGAAGAAGGTAGGCGAGGAGGGAAAGGTGGCGCTAAGAAACATCAGGCGCGATGCCAATGACGCCTTCAAGAAGGCCGAAAAAGATAAGGAAGTCTCAGAAGATGATTCCCGAAAGGGACAGGAGCAGGTGCAAAAGATCACAGACGAGCATATAGAAAAGATAGAAGAGATGCTGAAGAAAAAAGAACAGGAGATCATGGAGGTCTAAAGCAAAAACCGCTCTCTCCCTTTTTTTAAACACGCCGCCGTCCGGCGCGGTGAGGTACGTTGCCAAACGAACTTGACAAACTCAAAGAGAAGATTCTGAACAAAGGGAATCTGCCAGGTCACATTGCCATCATCATGGACGGGAACGGCAGGTGGGCCAAAAGAAGAGGACTGCCCAGAATCGCGGGGCACAAGGCCGGAGTGAAGGCGGTCAAAAGGATCGTAAGGGCCGCCGGTGATATGGGAATTTCGGTTCTCACCCTTTTCACCTTCTCCCAGGAAAACTGGAAGAGACCCAAGAATGAAGTCTCGGCCATAATGAAGCTCCTGTATGAGACCACCAAGCGCGAGATCAATGACTTAGACAAGAACAACGTGAAGTTGATGACCACCGGCAGAACCGAAGAGTTCTCTCCGCGAAGAAGACAGATACTGCAGGAAGCTATGGAGAGAACCAAGGACAACACCGGCCTGATTCTGAATTTGGCTTTGAACTACGGCGGCAGAACCGAGATACTGGATGCGGTAAAGAAAATCGCCGGTGACGTGAAACGTGGAAAGCTCGATCCGGAGCAGTTGACCGAAGAGAGTTTCTCGGACTATCTTTACACCAACACCCTTCCCGACCCGGACCTGCTTATTCGTACCTCCGGGGAGATGCGCATCTCTAACTTTCTTCTGTGGCAAACGTCTTATACCGAGCTTTACGTCACCGACATTTTGTGGCCCAATTTCTCCGTGGGGGATTTCTACGAGGCGATCCGGGATTACCAGAGTCGCGAGAGAAGATTCGGAAGGCTATGACCTGAGCCCGCCTGTTTAGACCAAACGAATTGCTGAAGCACGGAAGCACCTGCCTTACCCACCCATTGAAGAGAGACTTTTCTCTCTTGTTCTTCGCTGTCGAGAGACGGCAACATCTAACTTAGCACAAGATCTGACCTCCTAAGAACCGTTCAACGCGATTCAATCTCATGATAGGCCTCTGCCTGTCAGTCTTTGGGCCGTTTGTCTTTGGCCGTTTTCGTCTATACAAACCTAACGGCAACAGGTAAGGCATGAAACTCTGAGGAACAGGGTGATTTCGAGGTTGACAGTGAGGTAGCGATAAGTTATGATAATGTAATCCAGTTGTCGAGCAAACCATAGAAGGACGTCTACAATGAAGAGATTACACAAAAAGGTTGGAGCTATCTATGCGGTCCAGCTAACACTGCTTCTTACGTGCGTCTTACCAGCGAAGGCGCTTCTATTGACCGATCATGTTCAGACTTATGTTTCCAAAAGTGGCTCCATAGACGTGACATGGGATGGACCTTCGAACTTTTTGCTCGCTCAACATCAAGAGGATTCAATCATAGTAAACCGCGAGGTTTCCAGAAAACTGAAAGATCCCGGTAAAGCCCTTCTTTATGCACTGGTGCCCGGCCTTGTTGTACACGGAGCAGGGCATTTCTATGCAGGCAAAACAAAAACCGGGGCGGTCTTGTTAGGATCAGAATTGGTCGGGGGCACTATCTTCTCTATTGGGGTAGTGGGCAAAGGTATGTCTCAATTAGAGGGCGGAGAACCTTGGAAATATGGGGATGTTTTTATGGCATTCGGAGGAGTCCTTTTTGTTGGCTCGTGGATTTACGACGTGATCGGCGCCCCACTTGCGGTTCAGAGAGAAAACCAGAAGCTCCTGGAAGGGGGGAATCTGCGTCTCAAATTTGACCTTGACCACACGACTCACTCAGTACGGGTTCAAATAGTAAGGAGATTCTGACATGAACAGAGCCGGAAAAGTGATTGCATTGAGCATAGCGCTAACCGGTGGTCTTTGGGCTTATTCATATGCCTCGACGGGCGATACCCAGACTTATGTTTCCAGAAGCGGCTCCATAGACCTTGCATTGGATGGACCTTCAAGCTTTCTGCTGGCTCAGCAAATGGAAGATTCGATCAGAGTGCACACTTTGGACTCCTTGAAATTGAAGGATCCAAATATGGCTGTTCTTTATGCAGTGATTCCTGGGGTTGTCATTCATGGATCAGGGCATTTCTATGCAGGCAAAATGGGAACCGGGGCGGTCTTGTTAGGATGCGGAGCGGCCGGGGCCACTATCTTCTATTATGGGATATGGGGCAAGGGTTCTTATATGGCATTCGGAGGGTTCCTTTTTTTTGGCTCGTGGATTTACGACTTGGTGGGTGCCCCGCACGCGGTTCAGAAGGAAAACCGGGAGTTCCTGCAAGGGAGGAACGTGCGTCTCAGATTCGACCTTGACCACGCGACTCGCTCAGTACGGGTTCAAATAGTAAAGAGATTCTAACATGAACAGAGCTAAAAAAGTGATTGCATTGACCATAGCGCTGACCGGCGGCCTCTGGGTTTATTCATATGCCTCGCCTGGCGATGCCCAGACTTATGTTTCCAGAAGTGGCTCCATAGACCTTGCATTGGATGGGTCTTTGAGCCTTTCGCTCGCTCAGCATCAGCAGGATTCAATCAGAGTAAACGGAGCGGTTTCGACAGAACTGAAAGACCCCGAAGTGGCCCTTCTTTATGCAGCGGTGCCAGGTTTTTTTGTACACGGGGCAGGTCATTTCTATGCGGGAGAGAAGACGACGGGCTGGGTGTTGGTCGGCGGAGAAATCCTGAGCTTATGTATAATGACGTACGCCGTTGGAATCGGCCTCAGTGAATCAACGAACGGGTCGATCTCAAGTCGCGATGCAGATGTAATCGGCATCTTTGGGGGCGCTCTATTTGTGGGCACCTGGGTTTACGACATAATGGGCGCCCCGCTGGCGGTCCACAAAGAGAACCAGAGATTGCTACAAGGAAACCGTCCTGATCTGGGACTCCGAGTGACGGCCGAAGATGTGAGCGTGATCGTAGTGTACCGTTTTAGATAATGAGGTCTTCTTAAGTGTTCTTTGTTGAGCGGTCACTTCTTGATTTGCTTGCCAATCACAGTTTACATCATTATAATTAGCAGGCGTGGAACGAACGGAATCAGCTTGTTTGAACTGATCAAATGGTAGCTCCATATTTGTCGGAGGATGGGCAAACTTAGCCTATGAAAAGCAATCTCTTAACCAGAGTTTTGATCGCCTTCATCTTCGGCCCGCTGATAATCTACGTCACGCTCGTGGGGCGGCTTCCCTTTTTGATCTTGGTCGAGATACTGATCATATTGGGCTTATGGGAATTCTTCTATTTGGCCAAGGCGAAGAATTTGCAGCTTTCCAAATGGATTCTGCTTCCTCTGGGAGTATTCCTGGCCTTATGCGTCTACTTTTGGGGGCAAGGGTCGTTTGTCGTCTTCCTTCTAAGTGCGGTCTACTTAGCATCTCTTCTTTATATCCTGAAGGGAAAAACGGAAGGGACGACCTCCGGTCTATCCTGGTCGCTTTTCGCGCTTTTTTATGTGGCCGGGCTTTTTAGCTTTCTGATCCTCCTCCGCGAACTCCCCCAGAGTGTCGGACTTGACTACAAGATCGGTGGCCTGTGGATAGTGTATCTTCTGATCTGCATCTGGTCCTGTGACACCTTCGCTTATTTCATCGGGGCTTCTCTGGGAAAACACAAACTCTCCCCTCGGGTCAGCCCCAACAAGACGGTGGAGGGATTTGTGGGTGGGATACTGGGAGCGGTGGCTACGGCTTTTCTGTTCCACTTCGTTTTCTTCACCTCGGCCGATCTTAAGCACCTACTGGCTATCTCTATCCTGGTTGGTCTGGTGGGACAGATGGGGGACTTGGCCGAGTCGCTTTTCAAAAGGGACGCCAAACTGAAGGATATCTCAAACATAATTCCGGGGCACGGCGGAATCCTGGACAGGTTTGACAGTCTGCTTTTCGTTTCTCCGGTAGTCTATTACTATCTGAAGTTTATTGTGTATGGCTAAATCGGTCAACGGTGTGAACCGTACAGTTCACACCAACGGATTTAGCGGATTAAAGAAACACAAGTTGTCACAAGCAGGGGCGGCAGTGGGCATTAGTCATTCGTCATTAATCATGCTGAAGTACTTAGATTATCTCTTCCTGACAAGACCGGTTTTGATGCCGCCGGTGTGGACCATCCTTCTTTTGGGACACGCACGAAGTTCACGCCTTTCGGGAGAGAATAACCTTCCCGGCCTTGCCGTCCTCCTGGTTACTTTTCTGGTGGGAGGGGTCTATGTCTTAAACCAGATATTCGACATAGAGTCCGACAGGTTAAACCAAAAACTCTTTTTTTTGGCAAGAGGATACATCTCCAGAAAGAGTGCCGTCGTTGAAACCATACTTTTGAATTTGCTCTGCGTAATTCCTGCTTTTCTCATTTCGCTGCAGTTAGGTCTTCTTTTCCTCCTCGGAATGACGTTCGGGTTTCTCTACTCCGCCCCGCCCTTCAGCTTCAAGAACAGATCCTTTGGTGGATTGATGCTGAATGCTCTGGCGCACGGGAGTTTGGCATTCTTAATCGGGTGGAGCATGAACCAGTCGCTGTCAGCGCAGTCGCTACTGTTTTCGCTCCCCTATATGTTTGCGGTTGCCGCCATCTATCTGAACACCACCATTCCCGACATGGAGGGAGACAGAAAAGCAGGGAAAATCACTCTGGCTGTGAAGTGGGGAAAACAGAACATCGTTGTACTGGCCTGCTTTCTCGTCGCAGTGGCAATTACTCTCTCCTTTTTGGCCTCGGACATTCCGTTCCTGTTGGCCTCTTCCCTATCGTTCCCGTTTTTTGTCTACTCGATATTCAGCAAAAAGGAACGGCAGATCATCCTGGCTACGAAAGTATCGATACTGCTTTTGTCCATTGCGGCCGGCATTTTCTATCCCTGGTATTTTGCCGTTCTAATCCTGGGATTTGTGGGAACTCGTCTGTACTACAAGGCACGATTTAGTCTGGACTATCCCACGCTTCTGTAGTAAATTACGGCGTTGATTGTTCTGTTGGGCCAAAATGCAGCGGAAAGCTTTAGCTTTCCACATGTCCTGGAGACCTCCCTTCGACAAGCTCAGGGTGCTGAGCACAAACTCAGGGCAAGAAAGGTCTCCTTTGCATCATAGTTTGAGGAGTTTTGATTCGTCTCTGGCCATGAAAAAGATACTGGATCAATTCTTGAATCATCTCTCGGTCGAAGTTGGTCTTTCCGCCAACACCATCGAGTCGTACCGAAGGGACTTAGAAAGATATCTCAGGTTTCTTCGTGACGGGAAAGTCGACGCTGTTGGCGCGATCGGACAGGAACATATATCTAAATTCATCACCCTCCTGTCAAGAAAGGGGCTTGCTGCAAACACCATAGCACGAAAGTTGTCGTCCTTAAGAAGATTCCACAAGTTCTTGGTCATAGAAGGTTACTGCGACATCGATCCCACGAGCACTCTGGAGTCGCCCAGACAGTGGCGAAAACTGCCTACCTTCCTGACACAGGAGGAGGTCAAGAACTTGCTCAAACAACCCGACCTCTCTGCCGCCCTGGGGCTACGAGATGAGGCGATTCTGGAGTTCCTTTACGCAACCGGAGTGAGAATCTCAGAACTGATTCACACAAAGAGAAAAGATGTGTTGACCGAGGTAGAACTGGTTAGGGTGATTGGGAAAGGTAACAAAGAGAGGATTATCCCGATAGGCAGGGTAGCTATCGCATCAGTGCAGAAGTATCTGCGGGAGGCGCGCCCAACACTCGCTAATGAAAACTCCGAAGATGTCCTTTTTCTGAACAGAAGAGGAAGACCATTTTCACGAATGGGCCTGTGGAAAATACTGAGAAAATATGTGACCCAGGCGGGGATCACGAAGAGGGTAAGTCCGCACACCATAAGACACTCCTTCGCTACCCATCTTCTGGAAGGCGGCGCGGACCTGCGTGCAGTTCAGATGATGCTCGGGCATGCCGATATATCTACTACACAGATATATACTCACTTGGATAGGGAATATCTGAAACAAGAGCATCGGGAGTTTCATCCCAGATCGAAGATGAAGATTTGATCCGGGATGGAGGGGAATCGATATCCAACCTGGTCAGTAGTTCTCCCTATCTAAAGGGGTGTGTTGTGTGACCATCCAAATGTGAGAGTGTAGATGTTGCTCTGCGCCTTATATCAGGAAGGAATAGACGTCCGAGACAGGCTCAGACGATCCCTGAATCGGAAACGAGTGAAATTTCTTTCCTTCCGTGAATTCGCTGAACTGGAAGCTCTAATTCAGAAGCACATTCTGGACCTCCTGGTCATAGCCGGGAAGGGTACGTTTGAAGCCGAACTCAAATTAGCTAAACGCATCAAGAAGCATCCTACACTATTCCTGGCTCCCCTGGTGCTGTATCATCCCTGTCCTCAGAAGAAGGTCGTTCTGTCAGGATTCGATTTTGGCGCGGACGATTTCTTCTTCTCCAAGTGGGATACAAAGCTGTACTCATCCAAACTCAAGATGATCCTGAATCGAAGCAGAAGAGACTTGGGAGTCAACCCGACAACCAGACTTCCCGGAACCAACATCATCCAGAGGGAGATGAGTCTGAGGGTAGAAAAACGAAAAAGGTTTGCTGTCTGTTATGCTGATCTGGACAACTTTAAGGCCTACAACGACTACTATGGGTACCACTACGGAGATGGCCTGATAAAGATGACCTCCGAGATTATCCGGGACGTGGTTTACAGCCATACTAAGGATGGCTTCGTGGGGCACATAGGGGGAGACGATTTCGTTTTCATCATCCCGCCGGACAAGGTACACTTCATCTGTGATAGGATCATCAACATATTCGACCGCATGATAATCCGGCGGTACAAGAAGGAGGACGTGCTGCGGGGCTACATCGTTACCACCAATCGCAGGGGCAAGAACGAGAAGTTCCCCATAATGACGCTGTCTATCGCCGTGATAGTGAATCAGAAGAGCATGTTCAAGCATGTGGGCGAGATATCCCACATGATAATGGATCTGAAATGCTACACCAAGACCCTGCCCGGCTCGAACTACTTCATCGAAAGGAGGAAGAAATATTGACAGTAAGCGGAGAGAGTTGTGGCCTTAAGGATATTCCGGGTTTTTCTCTAAGCGCTTGAGGTCTTCCCCTCTCTGACACTGCTCGCCCTCAAAGTCCGCCTCCCTCACCTTTCCCCAGGCCGGTGCCCACCAGTAGTACTTGACCTCACTCTGATTCGGGGCCGTTCTCTTGACCTTGGCACACCCTTTGAAGGTGTGATTTGCGGTAGGAGAGTAAAAATCCTCGATTCCCACTATGAGGTACTCGAACCCGTAAAGGTCACGGCCCTTCCAGAACGTTCCCGCTATGACTGGCCCGACCAGCACCTTGTACGGCAGCAAAGTAGTGGACTGCACGTCTTTCCAATAGAAAATGGTATCAGCGACCCTGTACATGAAACCCGTTCCCTCACCACCAGCTATTACCTCCAGGTCCCATCCGTTGTGGCTGATTCCCTCTACGATCCGGGTTCGCTTGGTCTGGGCTGTGACGACATAAGTGTCCTTCTCGGAAGCAAGGCAACCTTGACCCAGGAGCGCATAAGTCCACGTGTATTCTAAGTTGATCGGGAAGAAGCGGGCAGGATCTTCAAAATCTATATCGTTGGGTTTCTTTTCGTCACACTGCAGTGCAAGCGAGAAAATAAGCAGCGTTGCGACAATGACCAGCAATTGTTTCATCCGAAATCTCCCTCCAAATGCCCTATTTGCTACGCAGGCACCGGGAGTCATGTTGGAAAAGGACCACAGGCGCAGGTTTGCCTCTCCCCTGCTCGGCAATCTACCAGTGTAACGCACCTACCCACTTACCTCTTTTCCTATATGCCTACGGGATTAAATCTTAAGCTCCCCGTCCTCCATTATCTTTTCCTCGTCGATCCAGAGGGTGGGCTTTAGGAGGATTCCGTCCAGATGACTTTGAACCGATACGTTACCCCCCATGGACTTGTTATCTCCCAGGGCCATGTGCACGGTCCCCATGACCTTCTCGTCCTCAAGAACGTTTCCCACTATCCGAGCCTTGTGGTTGGTGCCGATCCCCAACTCCGCTATGTTCCTCCCCGGCTGACCGAATGGTTCCAGCATCTTCTCCAACTCCTCGGCCGACCTATCGCCGGTGATCTCGGTGGCGAATCCATCCTTCACCACAATCCTGATCGGCTTTTTCACCTTCCCCACCATGGATCCGTCCACCACGATGACTCCGTTGGCCGTTCCTTCCACCGGAGCGATGTAGGCCTCACCTGCAGGCAGGTTGGAGAAATCACCCGGATTGTGTACCAGTCCGGTGTCGGCGTGACATTCCCTGCCTTCTATGCCCATGGTGATGTCCGTTCCGGCTGGTGTGGTCACCCTGGCGGTCTTCCCCCGGTTGACCATCTCCGCCAGCTTAATGCTCCGCTGAGCGATTTCTTGGTAGTCGGCGTTTAGTGTCCTCTCCATGGTGTCTTCCAAGATTCCGGGAAGAGTCACGCATCGGGCACCCGCCTCACACGCCTCTCTTCTGGCATTGGTATGAGACATGGACTTGCTGGTAGGAATGATCAGAACGTCGAAATCCTTCATGAACTTCGCCACCGACCCCGGAGGCTCCTCGCCATTGCTGGAGCGGGGTAGGATTTCCAAAAGCATGGCTTCGGCGGTTGCCTCTTCCGCTGCCTCCCGGAAGGCGTAACCGATCTTCCTTAGAGGCTGGTCGGTTATCACCAGAACTGATTCTCCTTTTCTGACCATCATACAGTTGTTAATCGCAACCTGTGCCGCTTTAAACAGCTTATCCATCTCTCCTCCTAACTCTGTGAGCCACCCTCGTTTCAAATAGTTCCGCAGCTTATGGCATGAAGCACAACTGCAGAGATCACAAAACTCCAAGAAAACATACACCGTTCCAGTCGAACGGCTTCAATTCTTATCAAAACCAAACTTCAGTTCTCCTACCTGCTTGCCCCCTTTAATTCGGGTTGACCGGTAAAACATGTAGCACATCCCGGCAAAGGCGATCAAAGATACCCAGGGACCATAGGCGGCCGTAAGTGACATCTCTTCATGGGCCTCGTAAAAGGCCCGGTAGCCCGATGAGAAAGCGATTATGCCGGCGATCATCACGCCCAGCAGAGCATCTCCCGCCACCAATCCCGAACCGAATAGAATTCCCCGTTCCCCTCTTTCCTTTAGCTCATTCTCTTTCGAGATCCTCCTCACCACCAGCGCGATCAACCCACCTGCCATGATGGGTGTGGAAAGAGCCAGGGGAAGGTAAAGACCGATGGCAAAGGGGAGAGAAGAGATGCCGACAAGTTCGATGGCAACCGCCAGCATACCTCCCACTATTATGGGAACCCAGGGCAGATTTCCGGTCATCACCCCCTGAACGATCACCGCCATCACGTTGGCCTGGGGAGCCAGAAGCGGTGAGGGGTGAGCGGCATCCTTTACAAATCCGAAGGCGCTGTCTAACAGAAACACGGTGAAGCCCATGGCCAGCGCCGGGAACAGAAGCCCCACAAATTCCATCACCTGCTGCCGCCTGGGGGTCGCCCCTAAGAGATACCCGGTCTTCAGGTCCTGGGCAATGTCTCCGGAGAGACATACGGCTATGCAGACCACGGTCCCGATGGACATCACGGTGATCATCCCTCTGAAACCCGAGACCCCAAAGGCCAGCAGGATCACACTGGTGACCAGAAGGGTAGCGATGGTCATTCCCGAGACCGGGGAAGAAGAGCTTCCCACGATTCCCACTATCCGGGCTGCCACCACCACAAAGAAAAAACCGAAGATCACGACTAAGGCCGCACCTATAAGGTGAAGCTCGGTCCCCGGATAAATCCAGATCAAGAGAATCACCAAAAGCGAACCTATGATTACCGTTTTCATGGGAAGTTCTCTTTCGGTTCTCAACCGGGATCTGGCGACCTCCTCTGAGGTTCTTTTTCCCAAGATCTGTTTGGCTCCCACGGCGAACGAGTGGAAGATGACCGGCGCCGATTTGACCAGACTCACAAATCCGCCCAGGGCCACCGCACCCACTCCCAGGTATTTTATGTAGAAATTACGAATGTCACCCGGGTTCATCTCCGGAATGGGCATTTCCCCTGGAGGAATCAAGGTGTGGGGAATGTAGGAACCGATGTAGGCGATGAGCGGAGCAATCCCCAGATAGCCCAACACCGCTCCCCCCAGCATCAGGGCGGATATTCGCGGACCGATGATGTATCCCACTCCCAGAAGGGCCGGGGTGGCGTCTATCCCGATGTTGGCTCCTTTGAAAAATTTGATGTCGGTGTTGGGCAGCTCGGGCCATAATCTGAACCCGCCCATGACGACCTTGTATAGAGCCGACAATCCCAAACCGACAAAGACCGTCTTTGCCTTGCCCCCACCTTCGTCACCTGCCTTGATTATCTCTGCACAAGCGGTCCCTTCGGGAAATCTCAGCTTGCCGTGTTCACGTTGCACCAGATATCTCCTCAGGGGAATCATAAAGAGTATCCCCAGAGCGCCTCCTAAAAGCGAAAGAAAGACGATGTCTGCATTCGAGATCTCGTGGGAAAAACCCGGAATGGTCTGGTTCCAGATGAAAAACGCAGGGATGGTAAAGATCACGCCCGCAGCCAGCGATTCGCCTGTCGATCCGATAGTCTGAACGATGTTGTTCTCCAGCACCGTTCCCCTTTTCATAACTCCGCGGAGAATCGCCATGGATATGACTGCGGCAGGAATGGAGGCGGATACGGTCATCCCCACTTTCAAGCCCAGGTAAGCATTGGCCACCCCAAAGACGACCGAGAGAATGATCCCCAACACCACCGCCTGCAGGGTTATCTCTGCCATGCTCTGGTCCGGCTTTACATAGGGCTGAAACTCATTCTTCCATTGAGAATTCTTGTTTCCCTGGTTCTCCAAGCTTCACCTCCTCAACTTGAACGGGTTAGCCTCGGCAGACGAACATTGAAAGACCGAAGGGGAAATATCGGGCGCTTCTCGCAATCCACAGCCGGTAAGGATCATTATGCATTCCTGCAAACTTCTGGTAAACCTAACATGTATAAATGGGTGTGTCAAGAAAAATGTGACTTGGAGAGTGGCGGCGCTCTCGGTTGTACGCCACATTTTTCTTGTCTTTTTCCTTGGAGATTGATAGATTTGCTCAGAACAAGTATTCTAAAAAGAAACGAAGTCGGGATTTATCATATGTCCAAACTCTTTGTGTTGGGATTGTCCCTCCTTATGGTGATATGTCTGGTGCCCTACCCGGGGAACGTCGTATTTCCACAGGATACTCAGATATCCCCAACTCAGCTGAACCCGCAGGCCTTCGAGCATTTTGTCAACGGGGATCTGTACGAACTTTCCAAGGACCTTCGCTCCGCCATCCAGGAATACGAGAAGGCCAAGGCGCTCGAGCCGGACGTCCCGGAGATAAGATATGCGCTGGCCCGGGCCCATCTTACGATGAAAAACCCGGAAGCTGCAAAAAGAGAGGCCGTGGAGATTGAACCCAAGGATGCCAAGGTCTACCGGCTGCTGGGTGATTCCTACCGGGCCACAGGCGCTGTAGACAGCGCCACAGAAGCATACACCAAGGCGGTGGAGCTCGACTCCACCGACTTAAACTCCCTTTGGTATCTGGCCATGCTGTGGCGGCAAAAGCGGGACATGGACAGGTCCATCTATTACTGGACAAAGCTCGCCTCCTTGCAACCGTTTTCCGGCAGGATTCACCTGCAATTGGCCGCTCTCCTGCTGCAGAATCGGAAGTACGATGACGCCATCTCGGAATACAAAAAGGTTCTGGACTTAGACCCGCACAATGGCAAAGCATTGGACGGGTTGGGCACAAGCTACGAAGCCCAACGGCGCCTGAAGGAAGCTATACCGCCTCTACTGAAGCTTCTGGAGCTCGAACCTGCGAACGAAGAGTTGAGGGAGAGGATAATCTCTCTTTACTATAGAACCGGAAACCCCGAAGAGGCAATCAGACTGGCGGAGAGTTCAGCGTTCTATTCATCGGATGATCCTGAAGCGCAAAAGAGGTTGGCTGCGCTCTATCTCTCCATGGAGGACTACGACAGAGCGGAGAGCTTATTCGTCAAATACATTCAGTCCCATCCTGACGACGCTCGCGCTCACTTTCTCCTCGGGAGAATCGCTCTTCAAAAAGAAGAGCTGGAAAAGGCGAAGATCGAATTCGAAACCGCCGTCTCCTGGGAAGACTCTGTGCCCGACAGCTGGATCAGTTTGGCCTTTGTTTATGTCAGGCAGGACAGTACTGAAAAGGCCATCGAAGTTTACAAAAGGGCGCTGGAGAAAGTGAACGATAAGGTCGGAATTTGGTTTCTTTTGGGGAGCACTTATGCTCAGGAAAGGCAATTTGATTCTGCCCTGGTGATGCTGAGGAAAGCCTCGGACAAGAGCCCTCACGACACCCGCATACTTTTCGCCCTGGGTTCGGCATATGAACGGAGCGGAGATTTTGACCGCGGTGTAGCAACTCTTGAGCGCCTTCTTAGAATCGACTCCACCCACGCCCGTGCCTTGAATTATCTTGGATACATGCTGGCGGATAAAAGCATACGGCTGGAGGAATCGCTCACCATGATAACCAAAGCTTTGGAGTATGAACCAGGGAATGGCGCTTTCCTCGATAGCTACGGCTGGGTATTATATCGTCTGGGTCGGCTTGAGGAAGCAGAGGAACAAATCAAAAGAGCACTGGAGTTGGTGAAAGACGATCCGGTCGTTCATGAGCACCTGGGGGACATATACAACGCTTTGGGCGAGACTCAAAAAGCCAGGGAGGCGTGGGAGCAAGCACTCAGGCTGGAGCAAGATAATGAGACGCTGAAAGAGAAACTTCAGCGCACGAAGTGACCTTGCTCTTTTCCCGCCCTGTCCCGGTTCTTTGGCAGTGACAGACCGGTCACGGGAGAAGACCGGACGTGACAGGCGACCGGCAAACGCTGGCTGGCATCAGATCAACTTTGCTCGGGTCACGCTTCTCGCTTTCGCCGCAATATTTCCTGTGGGATAGTGGTGATCTTTAATTTCGATTATTCCTTGCGAATGACCAGATATCCAGGGAAAACGCTGATTTTCATTCTCCTTGTGTTCCTGTCATTCGTCTTTCGATGCGCCAAGGAGGGCATGCCGCCAGGCGGCCCGGAGGATACCATTCCGCCTGAGGTTGTCTCCGTTTCACCCAGGCCTGGCTCCACGCAGGTTGACCTAAGTTCCAGGGTTGAAATCACCTTCAGCGAGAGAATGCTGGCCAGGATCACCGAGGAGTCTGTATTCATCTCTCCCCTTCCCAAGAAGCCATTCGATTTAGGATGGAGAGGAAAGAGGCTGATTCTTACCCCCCAAGAACCTCTGCTGCCCGACAGAACCTACGTGATATCCGTTGGCACCGACGCTCAGGATCTGAGAAGAAACCGACTTAGCCAATCCTATACCTTTGCCTTCTCTACCGGTAAGGAGCTGGATTACGGCAGCATATCCGGCCAAGTGTGGGCACGGCAGCAAGTCGGACTCAACCAGGAATTAGGTGCAAGTGTTTGGGCCTACCTCCTTGGGGGCGACAAAACCGACGTCGACCCTGAAGAAGAGAAGCCTGACTACGCTACGCAGACCGATGATGAAGGCAAATACGCATTGAAGAATCTCAGCCTGGGAAACTATCGACTTTTTGCGGTCCAGGACGTGAATCGAGATTTGCTCTGGGACTGGGAAAAGGAGGCCATCGGCGTTACCACCAGCGACGTTGAGCTGACCGAAAGGGAGATTTCCAAAACCGATGTGGATTTCATCATCGACAAAAAAGACAAAAGACCGCCCCGCCTGCTCAACTGTCACAGCTTAACTGACAACTTACTCAGGCTTGAGTTCGACGAGGAGTTGGACCAGCGAGCTTCGCTGGAATCGGCCAGCTATGAGATTCTTTCCGTCTCAACTGGCGAGCCTCTGACCATCGTCTCCGTCTTCTTTCAGGACCTGGAGACCCGAAGGGTCTTTCTTCTCACAGAACGGATGAGCTCCCGGGAGAGATACGAGCTGAACGTCATCGGGGGGGAGGACAAAGCCGGCAACCTCGTAGACACCTCTTCGAACGCCTGTCTGTTTGAGGGATCGGAGGTCACCGATACAACTGGTCCGAGCCTCGCCCTCCTCTCACCCAAAGACCGAGAGGTGGGCGTGCCGCTCGATACGAAAATAAAGCTGGTCTTCGACCAGCCGCCTGGGCAACAAACGGCCGAAACCGCTTTCTCCTTGGTGGATTCAAACTTAATCGGCATAGATGGAAAAGGTGACTGGCTGAATCCAACCACTTTTGTGTTCACCCCCCTCTCACCTCTTGCCGGAGAGATGAAATATTCGATCAGGCTGAAAGGTGAGGAGATCCGCGATTGTTTCGGAAATGCCTCCGTCATAGATTCTTCCTTTACCGCAAGTTTCGTCACGTTAGATGAGGGGATCGTAGGTTCAGTTTCAGGCGAGGTTGGAACTGCCGAAAAGGAGGAGTCGACGACCGTTGTTTTGACCCTCTGGCGCGGAGAAGAAGGTAAGCCGTGGTATGAGATGGTCCTGCCGCAGCCCGGACCTTTTGTGTTTGAAAGGGTGCTTCCCGGAAAATACTTCCTGACTGGCTATCTTGACCTAAACGGGGACAGGGACCTCAGTCTGGGACGGCCGGAGCCTTTCTCGGTCATGGAGCCATTTGTGGTACACCCTGACACGATCTACGTGCGCTCGAGATGGGAAACCGAAGGGGTTAAACTCACATTCCGTTAGTTGATGCGGTGCCCACTGTCTCTAACCGACTACAGGCGTTAGAGATAAGGGCGTTCTGTGGACCTTCTGTCAGCCGATCGTATAGCCGACAGAACTGGTCTTTTTTTATACTTGACAAAAAGCATATTTATCTTACATTTAGAGCAGTTATGTGAGCAAAAGACTCGGTGTTTAAACGCCATAACCAGTTGCGCGATTTATTGCGACATTTGAGAGATACAACGTTCAGCGGGAGTATGGGAGCTGTTCGAAGAGACAGTCGATTTTATTGTTATGAGGACGGTCTGCTCTGAAGACCTTCCATATGGAGGTTCTTCATGGCAGCAGACCGATGCCACACTGGCTCGGGAGAATCCTTCTTTCACCAGTCTTGATCGCATCCTTTTAGGCGTAGCACCATATGAAGCAGACAAATCGAAACCAGATACAAGTGAATCTCTCTACCATCTATCCGAGGAGGTGATAACCAGATTTATCCCTTTCGGGGGCAACCGGCTGAAACGTAAACTCAAAACTTTTACCAAAGGAGTTGAAAGATGAGGAAGCATCTTCTCAGCTTATTCGCTTGTGCCCTTTCAATCCTGGCCCTGAGCACGTTTTCTTGGGCCCAGTGCCCGGAAGACCCCGATGACCGGGGGAACTGTGATACCTTGCATGTAACCTGCT
>CBDUQU010000035.1:0-22756 GCA_965369445.1 uncultured bacterium
CGCGTCCCGAATCGCTGGTTCCCAAGACTGAGATATCTGCATCACTGATGGTTGAGTCGACAGTATTGGTATCCTCATCAAATATGAAGCTGCTGGCTACCAGGATTCCTTTTCCCAGGAAATCTATCCTCTCATGATAATGCCCATTGGCCACCAGCACCGTATCCCCATCCACCGCGCTGTTAATGCCTCCCTGGATAGTAGACGCATCAGCCGGCACGTGGATGATCCTAGCGTGAGGGGGATTCGAAGCAATGACCTTAAGAATCAACAGACAGAGAATGAAAGACTTTTTCATCTTCCTCATCCTCGATGCGGGAATTGCAGTGAATTCGCTTCCTTAGGGACTTTTCAACGCTCCACCACTAAATATAACGGGGTTCCCGCATTTCCCCAAGCAAAAAGCAAAAGAACAGCCGTTCCTAAAAGGAACGGCTGAGGATTCCTTCAACTTCCCGACCCGCAGCCCAACAGAGGCCGCTACTGTTACCATGTCGAATCACCTTCGTGAGCTCTTTTTGCCTGCAGGCCTCATCGGGATTTCCAATGACCTTCAAACCGGTCTCTTCTGAGCTCCGGAAGCAGAAACATCCAGGTTTGCCAAATTCGTGGCTTGAACCGTCTCGGATAACTTGACCTTTCGTTTTACATACCTCTGCAGATAGACCACGAACACGGAGCCTTTGCCTTTCTGGCTTTGAAACTCTATTTTCCCGCCCAAATTGTTTACCAGTCTCTGCACGATAGCCAGTCCCAGGCCGGTGCCATTCTTCTTGGCGGAATAGAATGGAGAGAATATCTTCTCCTTCTGTTCCTCGCTCATTCCCTTCCCCTGATCCACGATGGCGACGGGTACCCATTCAGACTCCAGCGGCTCCTCTCCTTTGAAATAAAACTGATCCAGTTGCTCCAGACTTTTATCGGTTATTAAAATCTCTCCCCACCTTCCCTCCATGGATTCCATGGCGTTCACTAAGAGATTCAAAAGTATCTGCTTAATCTGATTCTCCTCGCCCAAGACGTATTGCGCCCTCGAGGAGAACAGCTTTCTGATGGAGATATTCTCTTCGAAGGAAGGGTGTTTCCTGGCAATCTCTATAACGTCGTCAATAAGCCGGGCTAACTCCACCTTGCTCAACAAGGAGGGCCCGATGCGGGCATAGTTTAGAAAATCGGTCACAATGCGGTTCAGCCTTCCGGTCTCTTTGATGATGAGATCCAGCAGCTTTCGGTTCTCCTGGGTTAAGGAAAGCTCCTCGTTCAAGACCTCGACCGATCCTGAGATCGAGGCCAACGGATTCCGTATCTCGTGAGCGATCCCGGCGGAAAGTTCCCCCACCGCGGCCAACCTGTCGGCCGTTCTCACTTTTTCCTCCAACCTCATCGCCTCGGAGATGTCCTGAAAGATGGCAATCACGCCCCTCACGCCCTTCTCCCTATCCCCCAGAATGGAGGTGCTTATCCCGATGGGAACCTTCTTTTTGTTCTTATCCTCGATATAAAGGAGGCCTCTCGAATTCTCCTGGTTGAACTTTACCGCACGGGTTATTCTCTCCGCTAATTGAGGCATCCTTTGTCTGAATGCGTCCCGGCAGTACCTCCCTTTCACATCGGCCTCGGAATATCCCAGTATCTCCTCTGCCCCCCGGTTAAAATAGGCGATTCTTCCCGCGGCATCGATGGTTATCAGGCCGCTTTTCAGATGTTTCAGTATGTCGTCCGTATCAGCCTTTATCTTGTCTAATTCCAGGGATGCGCTCCAGAGCTCTTCTCCTTTGACTTTCAGCTTTTGGGCTAAGTATCCGCTTATGAAAGCCACCAGGAAGAAGGTGCACAAATAAAGGAAAACCTTGTAAAACGCCGCATCGCCAACCAGAAACAAACTTTCCAAGGAAAGTTCCAGTCCGTTCTCAAACCAGAGAATGGAAGCGTAGGCTAAGCTGGCTAAACCGGCCACAACCGTGCTTCCGATCAGCTGGTAGACTATGCTTGCGGAGAGTATGCTCAAGACGAAAAGGACGGCATAGGAGCTGTCGATTCCACCGGTTCGATAGACCACTCCGGTCTCGACTACGATCTCCAGAACCAGCTGCAAAACCACCGCGGCACTAAATAGCACGCGATGAGTTTGCCTCATGTCAAAGGCGATGAGCAGAAGAAGAGCTAAAGTGACAACCGAGTATATCGTAAAGGAAAACACCAGAGAACCAGGTACGCGGAGGAAGAGAACAACGATGATCAGCAGTAACAAGAATATGGAGAGACGGGACAGAAGAAGCCAAGGGATTTTGGAAAAAGAGGACTCTGACCTAATTGTACTCATGTGAATCAACCCTGATTAAGACCTTTTTATATAGTGACGACCCGGGGAAACGACTAAGCAGGGATCAAAAAGCATCACCTCCCCCTTTCCTCTACAGACGCTCTTCCCTCCGTGCCATCCTCTCTGCCAGGGAAAGCCGTCAACTCCGTTACTAAACCCCGATCAGCCCCGCAGAGAGCACACACCCGGCCGCCTCAGCGGTCTGAAACGCACGAGATGCTCAAATATTTACACCACTGCCAAAAAGCGCAGTGGTGTAATAAAAGTGTTTGTGATTCTTTTCAGCGTTCGGTCGAACTCCACAGGCTGCCGCTTACTTTATCTGTCCGATGATCTCAAACATGGGCAGGTACATGGCTACCAGGATTCCCCCGATCACGACTCCCATTAAGACTATGATCACCGGCTCGATGACGGAGGTCAAAGCGGCTACCGCAGCGTCTACCTCCTCATCGTAAAAATCCGCGATCTTGGAGAGCATATCGTCCAAACCGCCGGTTTTCTCTCCCACCGAGATCATCTGAGTGACCATTGGAGGGAAAACCCCGCACTGTTTCAACGGCTGAGTTATGGTCTCTCCTTCTGCGATGGAGAGCACCGATTTCTTTATGGCATCATGTACCACCCTGTTGCCCGACGCCCGAGCCGTGATGTTCAGAGCGTCCAGAATGGGCACACCGGACGACATCAAGGTGGCCAGGGTACGCGAGAACTTTGCGATGGAGCTTTTCCGTATTAGATCTCCGATGAGCGGAATCCTCAGCTTCACCTTGTCGATGTTAAGCCTGCCCTGATCCGTCTTGGAATAAACCTTGTACGCGACGATCAAAAGAATCGCCAGGACTAATCCGATCAATATGTTGCCCCGGAGAAACGCGCTCAGCGAGAGGATGAAACGGGTGGGTCCGGGCAATTCCGCTCCCAGGCCGGAGAACATCTTGGCGAAGACCGGAACTATGTAAGTCAGCATGATTAAAGTAACACCAGCGGCCACGATCATCACCACTGCCGGGTAAATCATAGCTCCTTTAACCTTCCGTGCCAGCGCATCCGCCTTTTCCCTGTATGTAGCCAGTCTTGCCAAGATAACGTCTAAGGCTCCTCCTATCTCCCCCGCATCCACCATATTGACGAACAGATTGTCGAAGACCTTTTTGTGCCGGGACAAGGCTTCCGACAGCGTGGTCCCTGCCTGCACGCTTTCCTTCACCTCACCGAGCACCCTCCTCAGCTCTGCCGATTCCATCTGCTGAGACAATATCTCCAGACACTGAACCATGGGAAGTCCGGCTCCGATCATGGTGGCGAACTGACGGGTGAACCGGGAGATATGCACCTTCTTTATTCCCGTGCCGATCCTTATGCTGATCTGGGAGGGCTTGGTGGAGACCTGAGAGACTAAAACCTTCCTGCTCCTCAGTACCCTCTCCAGGTCCGCCCGGCTCTTTGCCTTCAATTCGCCGGCAACTTGAGTTCCCCCTAACGTTCTTCCCTTATAGGTGAAAACTGGCAATTTGACCTCCTTCTCTCAGATACCCTCCGCCGAAAGCCGGGATCTTCGAAATCAGAATCTTATGTCCTCTCCAACGGTTCTCGTTCTCCTCAATTTGACGTCTAAGAAGCTATCTTCCGACCGCGTGCGTCCGCCGCCCCACCTCGGATTTTCTGGCCAGTAGTTCATTCAACTCCTGCATATTGGAACTTCTTGCCATGGCGTCACCTAAGGTGATCTTGTGCTTCAGATAAAGCTCTCCTAAGGACTGGTTCATGGTCTTCATGCCATACTTCTGTCCCGCTTGCATCAGACTGTAAATCTGATGGATCTTGTCATCCCGGACTAAGGCTTTGATGGCCGGGGTGCAGATCATGATCTCCAAAGCCAGCACTCTTCCTCCCCCGATCATGGGAATAAGCTGCTGACTTACTACCGCCTGCAGGACGAAGGAGACGGTCACCCGAACCTGCTCCTGCTGACTGGTGGGAAAGACGTCGATGATCCTGTTGATCGACTCGGCACAGGAATTGGTGTGCAGGGTGGCAAAGGCTAAGTGTCCGGTCTCGGAGATGTTCAGGGTAGCCTGCATGGTCTCTAAATCCCTCATCTCTCCGACCAAAACCACGTCCGGGTCCTCTCTCAGAGCGTATTTTAGAGCGCTGGCAAAAGAATGGGTGTCCGCATAGACCTCCCTCTGGTTGATCAACGAGCTGTTGTGCCGATGAAGATACTCGATAGGGTCTTCTACAGTGAGGATATGACAGTGCCTTTCTAAGTTTATCTTGTTGATCAGGGCGGCCAGGCTGGTGGACTTCCCGCTTCCGGTGGGCCCGGTCACCAGTATCAGCCCCCGTGGTAGATCGGCCAATTCGGCTACCACCTTGGGTATGCCCAGTTCCTCGAAGCTGGGGATGCTGAAAGGAATCTGCCGTATCGCCACCGCCACGTTTCCCCTCTGCATAAAGACGTTGCACCTGAATCTGCTCAAATTCTCTATCCCGAAGGAGAGATCCAGTTCGCTGTTTTCCTCAAATGTCTGTCTCTGCTTTTCGCTCATTATGCTGTAGGCCAGCTTTTTGGTGTCCTCTGGGTTCAAGATATCGAAATCAGTCTTGACCAGCTTCCCATCTATTCTGAGCTGGGGCGGAGAACCGACGGTGAGATGAAGGTCGGAGGCGTCTCTCTTCGCCATCAGTTCCAGAAGTTCTCGCAGGGTGACCATAGTGTTCGCTCCTATTATTGTCCTAAACTAAGAGATGAACCTACCTCCTATATATTATCGACCCCACTGGTCGATTCTTAAACTCAAGCCTGCTGCCCTTGCTCCCGACACGTTCAGGTAGTCACCGCTAAAACCTCTTCCACCGTGGTAATGCCTTTCTTCAGTTTCTCCAGGGCCGCTATTCTCAGGGTGAGCATGCCTTCGCTTATCGCATGCTGTCTTATCTCTGCGCTGGAGGCTTTGGTGAGGATCAATCTCTCCATCTCAGAACTTATGGGCAGTACCTCAAAGATACCGGTTCTCCCCGAATAGCCGGTATTATTGCAGGATGTACAGCCCTTTCCTTGGTACACCTTGAGGTTCTTGATCTCGGCAGCCGAAAGCCCCAAAGTCTCTAATGTTTCCGTGGGTATGTGTGCCTCCTCCTTGCAACTGGGACATATCTTGCGCACCATTCTTTGGGCCATGATCAGCCGGACACAGGAGGCCACCAGATACCCCGGAATGTCCATATCAACCAATCGATCAATCGTACTGGGGGCATCGTTGGTATGCAGCGTGGAGAAGACCAGATGTCCGGTCAATGCGGCTCTAACGGCGATCTCGGCAGTCTCGCCGTCCCTGATCTCTCCCACCATGATCACGTCCGGGTCCTGTCTCAAGAAAGACCTCAAGACTGCGGCAAAGGTGAGACCGACGTCACTTTTGACCGCTACCTGGTTTATACCCTCAAAGTTAAACTCCACCGGATCCTCGGCGGTCATGATATTGATGTTGGGGGTATTGATCTGTTTGAGGGCGGAATAAAGTGTGGTGGTCTTTCCGCTTCCCGTGGGTCCGGTCACCAGGATCATGCCATAGGGGAGATGAATGGCTTTGTCGAACTCGTTTAAGGAACTTTCCGAGAAACCCAGTTTGGTCAGATCGACGTTAACGCTTTGCGGATCCAGGATGCGCATCACTACCTTCTCCCCAAATATGGTAGGGAGGACAGATACCCTCAGATCCACTGCCCGGTCGCCGAATTTCACCTTGATCCTACCGTCCTGGGGCAATCTCCTTTCGGAGATATCCATATCTGCCATGATCTTCACCCTGGAGATTATGGCGGCACGATATTTGAAAGGCAAGGGAGACATCTCCATCAAATTTCCGTCTTCCCTGTATCTTACCCTGATTCTCTTTTCATAGCTCTCTATATGAATGTCGGAGCATCCTCTCCGGATGGCGTCGGCGATGATAGAATCGACCAGCTTGACCAAAGGCTTATCCTGCACCTGCGACATCAGGTCCTGCTCGGTGGGCACATCCTGGCTTTCCTCGATCACCTCCAAGCCTTCTTCTTGCAGTCCTTTCAGTATCTGGTCGATTCCCGCGGTATCCTGATAATAGGTGTCGATGGCCTTCTGAATGGCCTTCTCCGGGCTGATGACCGGCTGAACCGCGCACCCGGTGATGAACTTTATGGCATCCAGAACGTAGATATTGTTGGGATCCGAGATGGCCACGATCAGGGTCTTGCCCAGCTTGCTGATGGCGATGACGTTGAATTTCCTGGCGATGTCCGGAGGTATCATCTTCACCACCTCCGGGTTCAGCTCGATGTCACCCAGCCTCAGGCCGCCGATGTTCAACTGTCTGCCCACGAAGGTGGATAGTTCCTCCTCGTCGGTGATGGCTCCCATCCTGATGAGTACTTCCCCCAGCTTCTCCTTGGTCTCTCTCTGCAGATCCAGGGCTTGGGCAAGCTGGTCCTGCGATATCTTGCCGGCCTTGACCAGCATTTCCCCTAGTTCGCGTGACATGGCTTTACCTGATAAGTTAGAAGCCTGCTGGAAGCTTGACAGACGATCCGGCGCGGTTTCTCCTTAAGATTTCTCTCCGGACTGCTTCTTAAGGACTTTTCGATCGGGCCGACCTAAGTCCTCAGCGGGTGTTGAACCGGCGTCGTCTGAGCCCATTCGCCTTCACGACTGCTCGGAAAAGATGTCATCCAGCCTGCTCTCCAGAGAAGCGGAGAACTCCGAGTCCTGGTCAGTTTTGCTCTCCGGTTTGGCCGTGGGCTCTTCAGGATGGGCTAAGGACAATATCCTTTCCAGATCCTCGGAAGCCTCCTTAGCATAAAGCCGGACCATACCGATGGTGGTTCGATCATCAAAGATGACGGCAAGAATGGTTCTCTCTCCCACCAGAGTGATATGAATATGATCCTTCTTGCCCTGGTGGAAGAGAACCGAGAACTCCGGTTCTCCCACCAGTCGGGCGATCTCTCGGGTGGAGGCAAAGCTTCCGGCTAACAGTGCCGCTAAGGCGGTGGTGTCCAGGGACTGGGTGAAACCCTGTCGGGTGATCAGATGACCGTCTTTATCCACCAGGAGAACACACTTGGCTTGTGCATCCTTGATCAGTCTCTTGAGAGCTCCCTCTATCTTCTCGATCTGCTCTTCATAGATTACCAGGTCCTCCTGTTTCAATTTCGCACCTCCACTCTACCTATTGAGAAGTTTATTGAGCAGAAGCCATAGGAAAAATCCTCTGCCCTTAGCTCTTTTGCGAGACTTGCCTGCCGACCAGCTTATAATGGTGGGAGATTCCTGCATGGGGGGCTGAACGATTGGGGTATTTTCTTTCTGTGGAACCTCCTCCACCTCGAGCCCAATTTTAGCTTTGCTTTCTTGCGGCACTTCCTTGGGTGTAGGTGTCGTATCCGGTTCCTTCTGGGCGACGGTGACTCCCGGTTGTTGGGCGGGAGTATCAGCGGAAGGCGTGGACGCCACAGCCGTGGCTTGCTCGCGTGCGGTAACCGATGAGCACACCGGCTCGGCGTAGACTCTTTCGGCCCTCTTTCCCTCCATCTTTCTGTCCGAGAAAAGCTCTCTGCGCTTGGCCTGATCCAAGACCAATTTGCTGATGCATTTCAAGGTATCGAAAACACCCATCCCCTTAGTGGCAACCGACTCGAAGTGAGGTTGGCCCTTGGGGTTGAGTGCCTCCTGAAGCTCCCCTACCGAGCTGAGGGCGGGGAGGTCTCTCTTATTGTACTGAAAGACTAAAGGAATCCTTTCCATGTTGTATTCATACTCTCTCAAATTGTCCTTCAGGTTCTGCAGGCTTTCGATGTTCTCGTCCATCTTGGATTTTTGTGAATCTGCCACGAAGACCAAGCCATCCACTCCTCTTAGGACCAACTTTCGGGTGGCGTTGTAATAGACTTGCCCGGGAACGGTGTAAAGCTGGAATTTCGTGGAGAACCCGTGTATCTTGCCGATGTTCAGTGGAAGAAAATCAAAATACAGGGTTCTGTCCTGATCGGTGGCCAACGAGATCAGTTCCCCTCTGGATTGCTCCGGGATTTTCTGATGAACGTACTGCAGGTTGGTGGTTTTTCCGGAAAGCCCGGGACCGTAAAAGACGATCTTGCACGAGATCTCCTTGGAGGCGTAGTTTATGGATGCCATCTTCTCTCTCCAGGTAAGAGCCCTAATCCTTCTGGACGGACTTCTGGGCAAGCTTTATCTTTCCCGCCGCATTCTTAATCTCCAGCCGAACCATGCCCACGTTCACCTGTGAATCGGTGGTGACCGCCAGGATACCTATTCCCACGTCGTTCAAGAACAGCTTGCCCTTACTGGCTTCCACGGTGATCTGTTTTAGGTCCTCGTTGGAAAGCCGCTCCATCGACTTCTTCACCGTGTCGAGGATGGAAGCTGCAAGCGCCCCCACAGCCTCGTCCTGAAGCTGGGAATTCAGATCAGCGGCTATCACGATGCCGTCCTGACCCACTATCATGCTGCCGTTGATCCCGGCGGTCTTGTTCAACTCCTCCAGTATTTTGTACATATCAGGCCTCCACAGCTTTGAGCGTATTTTCCTGATACCTCTGGCAGAGAAATCTTCTTATCATTCCGGTGGACTGCTGTATGCGGACCGACAACAATTCGTCGGTTCGGCGATCAGACACCACTGCCAGGGTAAAATCCCCTATCTGGTTTAGACATATCCACGTATCCGGGGTATATATCCCGATGCGTTCTGAGGTCTTCTCTCCCATCCTCTCAAGTATTCGATCATTTGTCTCCTTGATGTGCTTGGCGTAAGTGGCAACCATTTCCGGATCTGAGTCGGATGAGGAATCTTCAGCTACCACCAGACCTTCACGATCCACCAGAACGGCGGCCTTCACCCCCACATATTCCCTCAAGTAGTGCAGGAAATTCTCCAGTTTCTCTTCTGCTGCCACTTTCGTCTCCTTTTCTTTGGGAATTGATCCTCTCCTCTCCGCCCCTTGGTTCGATTCTAAGGATGTCTCAGGGGAAACGCGCTCGGCAAGCCGACCGGCAGACATGGTTGCGCTTGGCTCGGCCACTGTCGCCTTCTGCGTTTTCTCGATCAGAAACCGATAGAACGGTTTCAATACAAAAGGAGAGACCAGCGCTTGAAGAAGAAAAGCCGGCAGATACTGGTAAATGCCCATCTTAACGGAGGAGGATAATGCCAGTGAGAACATGACCAGAAGGAGAATGCCGAATCCTATTCCCAAGCCGATTCGATAACCCAGGGTCAACAGGGCAAACAGGAACACCCTGGGAGCAGCAGTCTTGGAGAAGATGACGAACAGGACCAGCGTGTACCAGCCCAGTTCCAAAGCAAAAAGCAAAGAGACAGAAAAAGTGAACTTCAGCCCTAAGTTCTTGGGAAATAACACCAGAGGAAGTACCATGACGAGGAGCGAAATCAGAAGGACCCCCCTCATCTCTCGTCTGTAGTCAACAGGCACCTTACCCCCTTTTTACCGAACAGTTACGGATAGGTGCTCCAACAGCTCACCCACCCTTACTTTCAATGCCCCCAGAGCAGCGTCCGGGGTGCAACACAAAACACAAGCTTGGTCTTTGAATCTGATTATCCACAGAGCAAGATTCTCGGCTTCAATCAATACCTGCTCGTATTCTCCGAACCCTATCCCACCCATCCCCTCCTTTACCCGTGCGGTGATGTTGGTGGCCACGGCCCCGACCAACTCTTTCTTCAAGAAGGGGGTTAGCTTGCTCTCCATCACCAATCCATTCTCCCCCACCATCAATGCTCCCGACACTCCAGGCAGGGATTTCAGATAGCCTACACCGTCTCTGAGATCCACTACCTTTTCTATGCGCCAGCGTTCCTGCGCAGTCATCACGTCGAACCCCGGCCTTTCCGGTTCCGCCTTCTGCTTTTTGGCCCTCAGAAGCTCTGCCATCACCTGGTTTTCTGGATCGGTGATCTTGAGCCTGTCCAGTATCTTTCTGGCCTCCCTTGTCTGGTCCTTCCTTATGAGAATCTGAGCTAAGAGCAGCTCGGTGCCCCTGGTTTTTCCGTCCGCCTGCTCCGCCAGGACAAGTTCTCTTTCGGCTTCGAAGTACATCCCTCTCTCCATATTGATCCTCGCCATCACCAGATGACCGGGACCGTAATCGGGATGAAGCTTCAACCCCCGACTGCAGATGTGAAAGGCCTTTGCCAAGTCTCCCCTCTTGCGGTAAACATCCGACAGCGCCGCAAAAACCAGGGAGTCCGGATTACGAGACAGTATCTGGTCACACTTGAAGATTCTATCCTCTAGTTGTGCACTCTTTTGCATGGATCCTCTCGGCTAAAACTGCACTCCGCCCGGGAGTTGGATCGATGCCAAAACCCGCTCTTGGCGCAAAAATAATCGTCAGAACCGATGACCTTGGAACAAACATAATACCGTTGGAGTTCTGACTACTAAATTTATCGACATGCAAATTCCATTACTTAACTCTCGGAGCAAGAAAAAGAGGCGCTAAGTCGTCTCGTTTTCGGGACTTGAAGCGAATTTCAAAAATCGAAGGGAGATTAGAAACAAAAAGCTGCGAAGGTCAGCTTAAGACCTTTTTCATCATGTAGATGCCAGAGGCCAGAAAGGCGATGAACAGGACCCGGAGAGAGGCAATTACGCTGGGGTGGATACTTACCAGATCCAGGGTCAGAAACAAATTCAGAAGCTGAGCCGCGAAAAGCAAAACGAAAGAGAGCGAAAAGAGCGTCCATCCGGCGGAAAGCTCACCGTCTCTCAGGAATGACTTAACCCTCACCGAGATGAGAAAACAGGCGAATATCCCCGCCAGAAGCAAAACGTCGAAGGCTGCCGGAATGGTAAGCGAGGTGCTGGAACCCCTGATTCCGGCCCGCAGAGCCTCAGCCCCGTCATGAGCGTAAGCGCCCCGATCGACAAACGAGATAAACCAGAACCAGGCGAGCAAGTCCAGTGTCCTTCTCACCCCCACCCTTGACCATCTACCAAGTCTTTCTATAAACATCGCTGTCCTCTCTTTAGCGTTCTCAGCAGTTCCTCTTCCAGCCCGTACTCTTTGGCAACCAATCTCTCTTGAGCCACAACCTGGGCTGTCCCCCTCTTGATTTGCGAGATAACCTGTCGGGTTAAGCTGATGCCTAAACTTCTGGAGATCGCCCTTAAGAATTCCGCAAGCAGATTATTCAATGCGTCCAGCAGCTTGTGGAATCGAACCGGATCAGTTATCTTGTCCGAGGAGGTTTCCACATAGCCAAAGTCCAGAAAATTCTCCGAGCTTTCCAGATTGCTCAAGACGGGGTGCAGTGATTTCTGAACGTCGAAACTCCTCTTCAAGATTTTCCTGGCACCGTCTCCCAGCTTTCGAGAGGCCATTTTCTCGATGGTCCGATAGGATTCGGAATACAGTCTGACCATCACGCGGGAAAGGGCTTTCTCATCACTCATCTTCGGGCCGGTTACCGACTTTCTCTCCCCTGCCTTGAGCAACCCCAGGGTGATCAAGCTGGCCATGGCCTTGCGGGTGAAAAACTCGCTGGCCGGGCTTTGCTGCAAGAGTTCTGAGATTGTCCTTTCGCCGTCGATCAGGGCAAGTAGCCGCAGATCATCCACCGCCAGTTTGATCGTACTGGATTTTGTCTTGAAATCTTTCACCATCTCAAGCTTCGCATCCTCAGGCGGAAGCACTTCGCGTATCTTGATCCATTCGTCAATCCTTCTGCTTCCTTCCATGATCAGGTTCATGGTATTCAACTCGGCAGTGACCTGTCCTGCGGGTGGCGGTTTCCCGTCATAGAAGACGAACTCGCCGGAATTCCATCCGAACAGGTTGTAGACTATCTCCTCCACCTGAATTCGCAGAAAACTCAAGAGCTCTTCCTTAGTCAGCTTGGTCATCTCCAAGAGGACCGTACCCAGTTTCTTGCCGGTGAGCTTCTGAATGCTCAAAGCCCTTTCTAAGTCAGCCTTGGAGATTTTCTTTCGACTTAGAACCAGATTCCCCAAGAGCTGTTCCTCACTTCCCGAAGAGGAGGCAAATATGACGGCGCCCTTCCTGAAATATATCTCCCTTTTTTGCTCATCCCGGCAGATGGAGAGCATCCCGGTCTTGGCCGACGTGGTGATCAATTGAAGAAGATCGGATAAGGAAACTGTCTGCAGATTTCCGGTTAACCCGGCTTGTTTGGTTTTGACGTCCGTGCTCATAGACAATCCGAGAATTGGGTGGACAACAGGGCGCTTCTCCAAACACACGTATCCTTCCCCATAAATACTAATCGGGAGGAAGTTTACACTTCTTAACCTGCCCTTAAGAGATTTGTCGATTTCCGGTTGCAGAATAAATGACCGGTCGGAGTGCTATCTGTCAGCAAAGAGAAAGCCAGCACCTAACCTGAGATTGGGTGCTGGCTTTCACCATTGTCGTCGACCTGCCGGGGGTGCGCAGGCGGGGTTTAACAAATGATGGTCTATCTCCGCCTGGGTTCCTTTTTTTTCTCCCCCTCTTTGATGCTCGGCGCTTTCCTTTTGGGGCTTACCTTCTCCTCTTTCACTTTCTTGGCCGGCTTGGGGACAAGGTTGATTTTCGCCGGGGCTTTATCCGGAGGGCGGGAGGTATTCTTCCTGGCGGCCTCGGGCTTCTTGGCGGGTTCTTGCTTCTTTGCCTTTTTCGCTTTTGCCTCTTTTTCCAGCCGGTCATCGATGCCGTTGTTGTTCCGGTCTATGAAATAGTCGTATTTCTCCTTGCTCTTCCTGGTCTGCGACCGGGCTTTCGCCTTCTCCGGCTTTTCTCCTTCGGTCCTTTTCAGGTTTTGGACGGTTCGCGTTTTCTTCTCGGAGAAGCTGCTCTTTCTGGCCTTTCGCTTCGCCTCCTCCTTGGTCATCTCCTTGATCTCGGTGGTCTCTTTCTTGTTGTCTGAACCGCCCTTCTTCGATGCTCGATCGATGGCTGAAGCCGAGGAAGCAAAAGCTACAATCGTCAGAATGCACACCAAAACAATAAAGATCCTCTTCATATCTCTCACCTCTTCTTTGGTGCTGTTAGTGGCGCAGTATCCCGTCACCCGATAATCTCAAACAGCACAGTAGTACAGTTTACAGTGACCGATTCCAATATATCCTAATCTCGCCAGATGTCAATGATTTATCTTCTTCAGCCTTCTCCTTTTCTCTAACCCAGACTCAAGCCTGCCACTGCCTTCACTTCACCCGGCAGCGGGTTATCTCCTTCTCTTTCCCGACTTGCTGCTGGTTTTTCCAGTAGCTGCTTTCCTCCCGCTGGTTGATTCTGTCGCTCTCTTCCCGCTGCTCCTTATTGTCCCGCTACTGCTCTTGGGCTTCGAGCTTCCGCTTTTGCTAATCTTCTGAGGTGCCTTGGACGCCTTTTCGGAACGAACAGATTTTGCCTCCTTTTTGATCTTCTTCGGCGCCTTCATCTCTGTTTTTTTGATCCGCTTAGCCTTCTTCGGCGCTTTCACCTCCGGTTTGATCCGCTTGGCCGTCTTCTTCCTTTCAGTCACGGACAAGCTTCTCTTGGAGGGTGACGACTTCCGGATGCTTTTGGCCTTGATCTTCTCGGTCCCTCTTTTCAATTCTGCCTTGGATGGGCGCGGGGAGTCGATGCGACCCCTCAGCTCCCGTGCCTTTGTTGACGACTCCCTCCTCAGTTCCTTACCGTGTTTGATTCGCATCGGCTCAGCCTTGGCTAACCTCCCCTTTTCCACACGCCTAACCGGCTTCACCAGTCCAGCTGTTTTTCCGATTCCGCGTCTTCTTTTGGCCTTTTCCGCCCGGTAGTTCTTCTCCACGTAATGCTCGCGTACGTACCAATACCTGTCGTGACAGTCAGGCCAGATTCTCATGGTGTAGTCTCTTCTTATCCGAAACCAGTCTCTCCAAATCCAGCAGCCACGGTACCAGAAACTTACGTAATGCCTTCCCACTATCAGATAAGGAATGGTTATCGGCGTGATGCCGTAGAAGACTCCGTCGATCCATATGTCCACACCCCAGGGATAATCGAAATAGACGCCTCCCCAGTACAGGTCGACCGGTCGATCCACGTAGACCACCTTGGGCCAGTAGTACCACTTGGGATGTGGATATTCCACGGTGAATACGCACACGTCCGAGGCATAATCATACGGGGCGATCTCGGCATTTATATCCGCCATGAATTCAAAGGGGTCCTCCCCGTCAAGTTGGTATGCGTATATTTCGCCTTCGTAGGAATACTCGCCGGGGAAGTTGGGAAGATCCAAAGGCCCGGGGCTGGCCACTGCCTGGATGTATTCCACGCCATCGGGCCCGTCAACCGTCAATTCATAGTCGTCGAACCTGTCCGGGATACGATAGACCCTCCCACCTTCAACGTAAGGATCGTCCTCACCATCCACCGGATAGAGCAGTTGCACGTATCCTCTGGTGTCGATATTATAGATCACCACGTAGCCGTCGCGTGAAGTCTGAAAATAGACCTTTATGTTTTCACCCGGGTTATAGGTAGCGCCCTCTCCCTTATCCACCCACACGTCTATCTCCAGATTGGAATACCCGATCACGCGATGCTTAACGTCATGTGAACCGTCATAGTCACGCACCAAGCCTCCACTCTGATCGGCTAAGCTTGCCCTGCCCGGCATCAGGATCATCCAACAGATCAAGCCAAGCACCGAAAGTGCTACAATCAATTTGTTTGTTTTCAGCATCTCACACACTCCTCTTTTTAGTTTTCATCATTACTCTTATATTCAGATTTCTATTTCGATTCACCTCTGATGGTCCTCGGTTCCCATCACCCTCGCTCTCAAGTAGTTCTCCGAGTGGGGTGGTCTGGGCGCAAGCTCGTGCTCATCCCATTTTACCTGGTATGCCCAGTCGAAAATAACTCCATAAGACCTGTTGAATCCTGTCACTCTCATCTTGGCGAAATGATTATCCCGGGTCCATATTATATACGAATGCCCGGAGATAAGTTCGACCCACCGTACCTCGGACCAACCATAATCTGGAGCCACATTGACGTCGTCCAAGGAATCTGTGTACCCAAAATCCTGAATATCAGTGAGGGTATCTACTGCACACAAGAAGAAAACTCCATAATAGTCATCGTAATCGAGATAGATGTCCGCTCCCTTCTCATCGAAACCCACGACCGCGAATCGTGAAAAGTCATAGCCGGAAACATCGGGATACCGATGATAATCCCGAAGTACCAGACCGGAGCCTTCCGGTCTGGGAGTATCGTAGGCCACATCCGAAAAGTCGCTTTCGTTTCCGTGTCTGTCCACGGCGGTCACAGTGTAGAAATACGTAAATCCATTGTCCAGACCCCGGTCTGTGTAGTTGCTTGCCCTGGTGGTGGCAATCCGATAGTAGTAGGTGTCCTCGTCGTCTCGTCGGTACAGGCGGTACTCTTTGAAATCCTCCTCGTCATTCTCATACCACTCCAGGTATACTGCCTCGTCCATTGTGACGCTGAAAAGACCCTTGGGCACTGAGGGAGGCGTGTGATCCGGGCGAAGTATATAGACCTCGTCCGCACACCCACCGAGAATGAAAGCCGCTCCAACCAATAGGATCAGAGCCGATATCCCTCTTTTTTGAATTGCCTTTTTCATTTTCAATCCTCCGTCTCTTAAGGCCGGATATCTTTCATTCCGGTCTTGAGCGACCTCAAGACCCGTTAGATTGCCCAGAACTATCTGGATAGTAGACGGTAATCAATGCCTCCGGATTTCTCTTCACGAACTTGTCTATAGCCTTCTTTTTCCACACCAGCTTGGTCAGAACGATGTTGGTGGACTCAACCAGCGCATACTCATCCTCGCCAGTCTGATGGAAATCCACAAAGATCACTCGTCCTTTGGCTCGCGTCGGAGGAAAATCTGCCTTCTTCCTCCTGAACAAGTGCGGCGCCTTTTTCCAAAAAGAAATCATTTTTTGCCTCCGTTTCATCAAGTTTCAAAAGCAACACTCGTGCCGATCTTGTGGCCTTGATGTTTCCTGTTAACCGCTCGGCGTAAGCAACTCACTTATAGTACGTTAAGTCTGGTCGTCTTGAAGCGCTATTTCAGGTGAGATTTCTGTTTCGCACAATATTTGTTCAAACGCCAAAGGAAATTGTGCAGCGTGTCACGAATCTGGCAGAATAGGAGCCAGCGTCTAACCTAACAAGCTCTCCAAAGACAGCTTCAACGCTATTGCTTCGCTCGCCACGAAGGCAAGCAAGGCTTTTCCAGAGGCTCCTATAAATCAGCACCTAACTTAAGTTAGGCGCTGGTTCGGTCTTTGCTCATCCGACAGACAACAAGAATATTCCCGCCAGGATCAGAAGCGAAGCGAAGAATCGTATTCTCCCGTGCCCTTCCCGGAGAAAGAAGCTTCCCAGAATCACGCCGAAGACTATGCTCACATTTCTCGCCGATCCCAGATAGCTGACCTTGCTCATCCGCAATGCAAAGAGGAACAGAGCAGCGCTGATGAAGCCCATAAACCCGATCAAAAGAAGACTCTTCAGATTGTGATTAAACTCCTCCTTTATCTCATTCACCTTCCCTCTTGCCAGAAGGAAGGTCACCAGGAACAGGGTCGTACACGTGACAATCAAGTAATACAGCGTGAGCGGATCCACGAAGTCTAAGTTCTTTTTGTTTATCAGCGAATAGATGGCGGTGCACGCCCCACCGCCCATGGAAAAGAGGAAGGGTTTACTTTTGAAGGCCTTGAACGGAAGGTAGAGATCAGACGGTTTGAAAGACGGAAGGTAAATTGCATAAGAGCCAAATATGGTTATCAAGATGCCCACCAACCCCAGCAGAGAGACCCTCTCGCCTAAGAGAATCAGAGCAAAGATGAGGATGAATATTGGGCCGAAGCTTCGGGTCACGGGGTATACCACAGAGAGATCTTCCCTGTCGTATGCATTTGTAATCAGCAGGTGAAAAATCATTCCCACAAGTGCGCAGGCTACAATGCCGACCCAGGACCATGGAGTTATGTTGAGACTTCCCTCCCCCAACAGACCTCTTCCCCAGACGATGACCGGGAAGAAGACTATCACTCTCACCAGAGCGGCGCCGGTGGCCAGGGCGATCTTTCTATCACTTCCCTTTATCAGGAAATTCAGGCCTGCCTGAAGCAAAGCTGAAACCAAAATGAGCAAAAGCGCTGCAAGAGGCATAAGAGGTCCGTTAACCGCTCAAAAAGCTCGATAGTCCAGAAGGAAGAGTTGAAACCCGAAGTACGATGTGATTCTGCTCTTCCACGCAGTTCCATCTAATTTAACCCATTTTGCGTAATTGGAAAGTGTAAAGTAGGACAATTATCGCTCAGGGAGAAACAGCGCAAAAAGTTCTTTACAAATCCGCCCCGGCATCGTATAATTAAATTCAACGTTTGGCTCCATAGGAGGATGCCCGAGACCAAACATTCATTCTATAGAAAACCTTTTCTGGGCTTCGAGGAAGATGAGCAGAAACTTATACCTGGGAGTTGACATAGGATCGGTCAGCGTGAAGGCGGTGCTGCTTTCGCGCCCCGGTGAGATACTCAAGTCTTTCTACCGCAGATCCAGTGGCCAGCCTCTGCTCACTCTGAAAGCAATCTTAGAGGAGCTCTTCAAGAAATACGCTCCGGACGAGATAAAGACCCTGGCCGCCACCGGAACCGGCGGAAAGCTGATAACCTCGATCCTGGGTGGAAGCTTTGTCAACGAGGTAATTGCCCAAGTGAAGGCTACCGGGTTCTTATGCCCGGATGTGCGGACGGTAATCGAAATGGGAGGAGAGGATTCCAAACTGATCCTCTTACGTTGGGATGAGGCGGCCAAAACACCGGTGTTGGAAGATTTCTCCATGAACACACTTTGCGCCGCCGGCACCGGGTCGTTTTTGGATCAGCAAGCCAACCGACTGAAGATATCCATCGAGGACGAATTTGGAAAACTGGCGCTTAAATCGGAGAATCCCCCTCGTATCGCCGGAAGATGCAGCGTCTTTGCCAAATCCGACATGATTCACCTGCAGCAGATTGCCACACCTGACTATGACATCGTCGCCGGATTGTGCTTTGCTATGGCCAGGAACTTCAAGGGTTCCATTGCCAAGGGGAAGAAGATCGCAAAGCCCATATCGTTTCAGGGTGGCGTGGCTGCCAATCCGGGGATGAGAAGAGCATTTGAGAGCGTGTTCGATCTCTCACCCGGTGAATTGGTGATTCCCCAGTTTCATAAAGAGATGGGAGCCATCGGAGCAGGCCTCTCCGTCATAGGCACTGAGAAGGAAGAACTTCCATTCCTGGGTTTGGAGAGGCTGGATGAATATCTCTCCTCCCGCAGAAAAACCCACAAGGGAAAGGAGCCTTTGGTCTTTGCCTTTCCCGAAAACAAGCATTTTGAAACCACCAGGAGTCACCGCGTGCCGCAGGGGGACAAAATCGATGCATTTCTGGGAATCGACGTAGGCTCATTGTCCACCAACGTGGTGGCAATAGACAAGGACAAGAACGTGATCGGGCGGATCTATCTGATGACCGAGGGCCGCCCCATCGAGGCGGTAAAACGCGGACTCAAGATTGTCGGCGACCAGATCAAAGACAAAGTAAACATCCTGGGTGTGGGAACCACCGGATCGGGAAGATACTTGACCGGGGATTTTGTGGGCGCCGACGTGGTGCATAATGAGATAACGGCCCAGGCCGTGGCAGCGGTCAGCATTGATCCTAAGGTTGACACCATATTTGAGATCGGAGGGCAGGACTCAAAATACGTCAGCCTGCAGGACGGGGCGGTGATCGACTTCGAGATGAACAAGGTCTGTGCGGCCGGAACTGGTTCTTTCCTGCAGGAACAGGCGGAGAAGCTCTCCATCAACATCGAGGAGGAGTTTGGAGATTTAGCGCTTAAATCCAAATGCCCGGTCAACTGCGGGGAACGTTGTACCGTCTTCATGGAATCGGATCTGGTGGCTCATCAGCAGTCCGGCGTGCCCAAAGACGATTTGGTGGCGGGCTTGGCTTACTCTATTGTGTACAACTACTTAAACAAGGTGGTAGACGACAAAAGGGTGGGCGATCACATCTTCTTCCAGGGTGGGGTGGCCTGGAATAAGGCGGTGGTTGCCGCATTCGAGAAGGTCACCGGGAAGAAGATCACAGTTCCGCCTCATCACGACGTTACCGGAGCCATTGGCGCTGCCATCCTGGCAATGGAGGAATACGACGGCAGCAAAAGCAGCTTCAAGGGATTCGATCTCTCGGAGAAGGAATATTCCGTCTCCACCTTCGAGTGCACCGACTGCCCCAATCACTGCGAGATAAAAGAGGTGAAGATCCAGGGCGAGCCTTCCCTCTTCTATGGGAGCCGCTGCGAGAAATACGATACCAAGAGAAAATCAAAAAAGTCCACGATTCCCAATCTTTTCAAGGAAAGGGAGAGAATACTCTTCAATATCCACAAGGAATTTGTAACTCCTCATTCTGATTCTAAAGTGGGGAAAAAGAAGAGAATCGGCATAACCCGATCGCTGTTCTTCTACGACCTCTTCCCCTATTGGGCGACTTTCCTTGAGGAGTTGGGTTTTGAGATCGTGCTCTCCGATCCAACCAACAAGCAAATCATCCGCGAAGGCGTGGAGCAGGTCTTGTCGGAAACCTGCTTCCCTGTCAAAGTTGCGCACGGACACGTCTTGAATCTTCTGAAGAAAAAGGTCGACTACGTTTTTCTGCCCAGCCTCATCAATATGAAGAAGGAGGACGACCACAACACGGAGAACTATGCCTGCCCCTACGTCCAGTCGCTGCCCTACGTTATCAAAACCGCCATCAATCTAAAGGACTACTCCGCCAAGCTTCTCTCTTTCCCGGTGTATTTTCAACTGGACAGACGTGTACTCCTGCGAACACTCGCCAAATTAGGGAAGGAATTAGGTAGAAACAAAGGGCAGATAAACCGGGCGGTGCTCAAAGCGGAGAGATGCCAGGAGGAGTTTTACAAAAGGCTCTCTTCCAGAGGGCAAGAGGTGTTGCGGAACTTGAGAGAGGATCAGAAGGCTCTGGTCATCGTGGGAAGACCTTACAACACCTGCGACCCCGACTTAAGCCTGAATCTACCAAAGAAGCTTGCGGATTTGGGAGTATTAGCCATTCCCATGGATTTCCTTGTCAATGATGCCGGAATCAAAAAGGATCACCTGCCCAACATGTACTGGAAATACGGGCAGAAGATACTGGCCTCGTCGGAAATCCTCAGGAAACAGAGAAATCTGTTCGGCCTGTATGTATCCAACTTCGGCTGTGGGCCGGACTCTTTCATCATTCATTTCTTCAAAAAGAACCTTGGCGAGAGACCATTCCTCTTAATCGAGCTGGACGAACACTCAGCCGATGCCGGCGTCATCACCCGCTGCGAGGCATTCTTAGACAGCCTGAAGAAGTATCAGCCGCCGGGAGAGATAAAACCGTATCCCGGGATAGCCAGGGTCGCAGTTCCACAGAATCAGAGAACCCTGTACATCCCCTACATGTGCGATCACGCCTTTGCCTTCAAAGCTGCCATGAACGCCTGCGGGCAGGAAGCTCACGTTTTGGACGAATCGGATGAGGAGACTCTCATCCTGGGAAGAAAACACCTTTCCGGGAAGGAGTGCTATCCCTGTATTCTGACCACCGGCGATCTTTTGAGATTCTTAAAGAAGCCCGGTATCAAACCTGAGAAGGTGGCCTTCTTCATGCCCAAGGCAAATGGACCATGCCGGTTCGGGCAATATCATAACCTGCACCGGATGATCTTGGATGAGATGGGATATTCGAACGTCCCCATCATTTCTCCCGATTCAGACGATGGGTATTCTACCGTCTCGAACCTTGACGGCAATTTCCGCAAGCTGGCCTGGAAGGGGATAGTGGCGACCGATCTTTTGATCAAACTCCTGCATCAGACCCGGCCTTACGAGAAGAACAAAGGAGAGACCGATCGGGTTTATCGCCGGTGCCTGGAACAGTTAGCCAGAGCCCTCCGCTCAAAAGGAGACTTAGAGGAGACTCTCACCTGGGCCAAAGAAAGGTTCTCCAGAATCGAGATCGACAGAAGCGAGAGAAAACCCATCATTGGAGTGGTGGGCGAGATCTATATAAGATCGAACAGTTTCTCCAACAATGACCTGGTGAGGAAGATCGAGGCTCAGGGCGGCGAAGTATGGCTGGCAGGCATGGCCGAATGGATCAACTATACGACCCACATGTATAAGGCCGACAGTCTGCTGCAAAGGAAATACAAGGATTATGCCAAGGGGTGGGTCACCGACTGGGTACAGAGAAAAAAAGAGCGCCGCCTGGAGAAAAAGCTGAAAGGGGCAATTCTGGACTGCCACGAACCCACCATCGCAGAAGTCCTGGAGTTCGCAAGCCCCTATCTGCACGTCTCCTTCGGAGGGGAGGCCATCTTATCCGTTGGCAAGACCATCGAGTACATGCACCAGGGTCTTTCCGGAGTGGTGAACGCCATGCCTTTTACCTGCATGCCCGGAACCGTGGTCACCGCATTATCGAAGAAGCTGCGGGAAGACTTCGGTAACTTCCCCTTCCTCAATCTTGCCTACGAGGGCCAGGAAGACTCCAACGAGATCACCCGCCTGGAAGCCTTCATGCATCAAGCCCGAGATTTTAAGAAAAGAAAATCTTCAGGCGTCAACGGATGAAACGGATAACAACAGACCGTTTTCTTGCATCCGTTTAATCCGCTTAATCCGTTGACCCGTTTAATCCCCTCAATCTGTTGACCTCCTCTCGTTAGCGTAAGGTTGTACCCTCACCCTTCTTGCGGACGGGGGTTCAACCCCCGCCCGATCAAGTGAAGCAAAAGGAACTTTCAAACCGTCAAAGGATGAAACGGATACAACAGACTGTTATCTCATCCATTTAATCCATTTAATCCTTCAGCCAAAACCTTTCCTTCGACACTGAGTCTCGGAACGAAGGGCAGGACAAGTCCGTCGACCCGCCCCCTTAGAGAAAGGGTTCAACCCCCGCCCCATCAGGTAGACATTCACAACAGATCGATCAGCTTAATCCGGTTAATCAGCTGCGAGAGATCGAGAACTAAAATATGGAGGAAACGGAGGCTTGAGCAACCTTAAGCAGACTGTCGGGGAATATTCCCAACTGGAGGACGCCCCAGATGGAGATCAACAAAACCAAAGCAGCGCCGAAAGCTATAGGAATTTTTTGAGCTTCAGGCCGGGGAGAATGCATGAACATGATTACCACCACTCTTAAGTAGTAGTAAACCGAGATTAAGCTATTCAGCACTCCAATTATGACCAGCCCCAGGAATCCTGACTTCACTGCGGCGCCGAAGACATAGAACTTTCCCATGAACCCGGCTGTTGGAGGGAATCCTGCCAG
>CBDUQU010000036.1:0-22520 GCA_965369445.1 uncultured bacterium
TGTTACCCATGTGTCCGAACACCTGTTACCCTTCTCTCCGGTCTGTACAGGTATGAACCATTCGGTGCATACCTGGGGGAGAGGATTAAGGTGAGGGGGAACACTGCGGGTCGCATAAATGCAACCCTTACAGACTATGTAGATAGAGTTATGGTGTAACATAGAGATGTGGTTCAAAACCAGAACCTAACTTAAGTTAGGTTCTGGTTACCTCATGACATGAAGGGCTATAGGGGACCAGATTCATCCAACCCGGCTTGTCGCTTGTCCTGCGGATCCTGTGGAAATGCAACCCCTACGAAGATGACGGGTTTTTGAATTGACAACGGCAGAAATCCGGCTATATTATCGTATCTTTCAGGTACACACAAAAGTGGTGTGTGCCCTAAATGAAGACTGAGGAGAGTGATAGTGGCAGAGAGCTTGCGCAGGTGGTATGAGAATCAGGATCGGGTTTCCATTTTTATCTCGATCTTCGTTTTCCTGATTAGCTGCGGCATCTATCTTAAGACCATGGCTCCCACGGTTTCCTTCTGGGACTGCGGCGAATTTATTGCCTGCTCCTATATCCTGGGCATTCCCCACCCCCCGGGAAGCCCGCTATTTGTTTTGATCGGACGCATATCCACCCTGTTTCCGTTTTTTGACCAGATTGCAGCCCGGATGAACTTAGTCTCGGTTTTGACCTCCGCCCTGGCCGTGTGGCTGACCTATCTGGTGATCGTCAAGCTGACCGGCAGATGGGGCAAGGAAAACATGAGCCTGTGGATAAGATTAGGTCGCTACGTTGGTGCAATCGCGGGGAGCTTATTTCTGGCGTTCTCCATGACCTTCTGGTCCAATGCGGTGGAGGCCGAGGTGTACGGCCTCTCCATGTTCCTGATGATGTTGATCCTCTACCTGGCACTCATCTGGATGGACCACCGGGCCACTCCCAAGGGGGACAAGCTCCTGATTCTGATCGCCTACCTGGCCCTCTTGTCCACCGGGATTCACATGACCATCTTTCTGGTCATGCCTCCCGTATTCCTGCTCATCGTTCTGATGGATCGCCGGAAGCTGCTGGATTGGCGCTTCTGGATAACGGGTTTCGTCTTGGCCTTGGTCATCCACAGCGTGGTCCCGTTTATGATCGCACTGGGAGCATGGTTCCTGTTGACCCTGTTGCTGACCCTCTCCTCCAACCGGAGAAACGAGTGGGCACTCTTCTTCTTTTTAACCTGCGCCGGGGTGATGGGCTATTCGGTGCAGGCTTTTATTCCCATCAGGTCATCCAACACTCCCGCCATTGATGAGAACAACCCCTCGGATTGGGCCAGCTTCAAAGGCTTTCTGGAGCGCAAGCAGTACGGGCAGCAGAGCATGATCAGCAGGATGTTTCACCGGAGGGGTACCTGGAAGAACCAGTTCGGCGCCAAGGAGAGGATGGGATTCTGGGGGTTCTTCCGGGAGCAGTACATGCACAAGAGCCTGTGGTTTATCCCCATCTTCTTGGGGCTATTCGGCGTCTGGGAGCAGATACGAAGGAGAAAGAGGGAGGGGGTGGTGCTGCTCTTCCTGATCTTAGCCTGCACCGTGGGCCTGGTTCTGTACATGAATTTTGCGGATGGAACCCAGCCTGATCAAATGACCAGGGAGACCATCAGGCTGGAGGTAAGGGACCGGGATTACTTCTTCCTGCCCGGATTCATGTTCTTTGCGCTGGCCATGGGGCTGGGGGCGTTCGGGCTGGTACGCTATCTGGGCGGTCTGGCCGAAAGGGGGCGAAGGCTCCTCCAGCCGGCTCTGGCTGTGGTGGTGGCTGTCCTGCTGGTTTTGCCGCTTTTGGGCTTGAAGCAGAATTACCATCGAACCGACCGCACCGACAACTGGATACCTTACGATTACGCTTACAACCATCTGATGAGTTGCGATGAGGATGGAATGCTTATCACCAATGGGGACAACGACACCTTTCCCCTGTGGTTTTTGCAGAACGTGGAGAAGATCAGGCAGGATGTGAGAGTCATCAATTTGAGCCTGCTTAACGGGTACTGGTACATCCTGCAGCTTAAGAACGTCTGGAACGTGCCCATGGACTTAAAAGACGAGGAGATCAAGGGTTATCCCACGAAGCTGCCCGACGGTGCCGTGGTGCCCCGCCCCAGAGTGCAGTTTTACGATCGCATCCGGAAGGAGAAAAGATTCCTGTTCCCGTTTTTTGATCAGAAGGCCAAGAAGTTCATGAGGGTGCAGGATCAGGTGGTGGAGCAGATCCTTCTGGCAAACGAGTGGAAATATCCCTTCTATTTCTCGCGGACCACTCCTTCGGGCAGTCGGGTGGGGCTGGACGACCACGTGGTGAGAGAGGGTCTGGTTCACCGGTTGGTGCCGGAGGAACAGAAGGACATGTTAGACCCGGAGAGATACAAAAAGAATCTGCTTGAGGTCTATCAGTACCGGGGATTGGCGGATATGAACATCTACAAGAACGAGACCACGGTGGGCCTTCTGATGAACTACTCCGAGAGGTTCCTCGAGCTGGCCGAGTACTACCTGAAACTGGACCAAAAGACTGACGCCGCGGCGATTCTGGAACGCTCAGTTGAGCTCATGCCGGACTACTATCGGACCTATCTCCAGCTTTACAAGCTCTACTTAGATGAGGGGAAACAGGAGAAGGCGGACAGCCTTCTTGACGGTTACCAGGCGCGTATGGAGACGGTGATAGAGAAATCCCCCGAGATCATCCTTTATTACCAGTATCTGGGCTTAGCCTACCAGGCGCAGGAGAAGCTCGATGAGGCAGAGGTGGTCATGCAGAAAGCCTACGAATTAAACCCCACCGATCGGATGACCTTCCAGATATTACGCCAGCTTTATCTTTTCAGCAAGAGGCACGACAAGCTCGTCCGATTGTTGGAAGACTGGCTGGACGACTATCCCGAGGACGCCCAGACCAGAGAGCTGCTTCGGCGGACGAGGGGTCAGCAGTAAGCCTGTCACTCCGAAAGAATCCTCTTGTCGCGTCCGGGCGACATTTACAGATAGGGGACTTTAGCTAAAGTTTCGGTAAAAAGCTGTCGAAAATAAAAATAGGGTTACTCCTAACTAATTCTTTCAGTTCCGAACAGGGTCCCGCTTCCCGCGGGACCCTGTTTTTATATGCTCTTTGCGTCGGATAGCCCCAGTACGGGGGACATATCCGACCTACCAACTGTTTTCTGCTTGAATGCAATTCAGCCGATTCCCCAACAAGCACAGATACACTCAGGGCAGGGCTGAATGCCCTTCAGGGTGAATCCCTTCAGGATGAACCCTGCCCTATGTTCTAAAGCTCACAAAAAAGCCGACCCCGCCAAGGCGGGATCGGCTCACAGTCCTTACTCGGAATACTCTAACTCACCTTCTCATTCTCTCATCGGAGAGGGCCTTGAAGTAGTCTCTTATCATCTGCTCGTATTCCTTGGGATAGGCTTCCTGCATGAATCTGGTCAGATCGTCCTGGGCTGATCTCTCTTTCCGGCTCGCCTCCGGTGAAAGCTGCCCCGGGCTGCGCCTGACTATGTCTTCTCCCACTTCAGCCCTTCTCTGTTTGGAGTAGTCTCTTTCTCTCATAGACTTCTCAGCATCCAGAAGCCGGGAAAGGATCTTCTTCTGCCGGTCAATGGTGGTCTGATCTATTCGGAGCCCCTCGAAGTCTTCCACCACCTTTTTCATTTCCTCGCCGAGCTCGCCCATGCGACCCAGAATCTCCGAGCGGTTTCCAAACTCGCTTTCCAGCTCGGAGAGGGATTTCCTTATGGCCTCCTGTTCGGCGGCAAGCCTTTGAAGCGCGGCCTGCTGCGACATGGACAGTTCCATACCCTGCCCGTCGCACTGGCCCAGGTTTTGGGTCTGCTGGTTCAAGCCGCACTGCTTGTCGCACATGCTCTTCATCTTTTCGAACATCTTTTCCATTCCGGAGCCGCTGCACGATTTCTCGGCATTCTTCATGGCCTGCATCAGCATGCGGGCGGTGACGTTCAGATCGTAAACGCTTTCCGTCTGTTCATCCTGGGCGATCTCCTTCTTTCTTTCGTCCAGCCTGATGACAGCCTGGTCCATGCTGGCGACCGAGAGGCTCATATATTTGAGCACGTCGGCACCAACGAACAGCGTCTGGTGCGACAGGGAGTCTAAGTCCTCGGTAACTCTTAATCCCGCAGCCTTGAGATTCTGCTGGTCACGCGCCAGGTCTCTTAAGGCCATGTCCCGCTTGCCCAGCCGGCTGACCAAGTCGAACAACTGCTCCTGGTTATCCGAAAGCGAGAAGACGTCGAAAAGCGACTTTCGGATGGCCTTCACGATCTCCTCTTTCTCGGCGGCAAGCATCTCCTCCTGGGCGCTCTTGAGCCTGTCTCCCATCTGCTGGAGCTTCTTGGAACAGGACTTTCCGGACTTTGAAACACCGGATTTGTCGGATTTGGAAAGCTGCGAGATAGCCTGATCCATGTCCTGCTTGAGCCCGGATTCCTCCGGCATCTCAGCTAAGTCTTTGAGCTGCTCCTCAGGCAACAGGGAAAGCTCGTTTGCCAGATCGGCAAACTCTTCGAGCTTCTTTTCGAACTCTCCCAGATCACCTTTAAGCTTCCTTTCATCCGGGCCAAGCTGGGGCAGATCTTCCTTGGCCGCTGCATCGATCTTTTGGTTGAGTTGATCCTGTCTCTCTTTCATCCGTTCGGCCATCTTTATCAGATGGCTCAGCTTCTGTTCCGCCTGCAGTTTTTTCAAAAGCGCGATGGTCCGATCCAGCCGTTTGAGCATCTCCTCAGCGGAGAGCTGCATCTTCTTCAAGGCTTCTTTCAGCTGGTCCGGGTCCATGTTCTTCAAAGCCTCAGCTAACTGGCGCATGGCCTCCTTCATCTCGGGAGTGGCGATCTCCTCCATCAGCTTCTTTATCTCCATCATCTTCTCGGCCATCTCCTGGGCGGCCAGCTTGTTATCCGCAATCTTCTTGATGTTTTCGTCCATCCTCTGGGCTAAATCTTTGAGATCCTCGGATACCTTGCGCTGCTTATCCAAGGCGTCCTCCAACTCCTGCTTTTTTTGCCAATCCATATCCAGACCGGTGAACCGGTCCATCTCCTGTGACAGGTCTTTGACCTTTTCCTTAAGCTCCCTTTGTCCTCTTAGAACCGACTCCAAATCCACGATCTGACCCTCCTGCTCTCTCTCCACCTCGGCTATTATCTCGTCTAAGGAGGGGAGCCGGAGATAGTAGGACTCGCTTTCCGCCCTTTTGGGCCCAGAGAAGGAGTCGTTGTCGTAAACCACCGCACGGTATCTGACCAGATCGCCGGGAAGCAGGGGGAAACCGGAAAGATTCCAAAGATATTCCACCTGCGCGTCAATCTGGTTTTTACCAGGCATATCAATAGTCGTGGTCTTCTCCTCCCATTCGTTTCCTTGAGAGATGATCTGGTGCGCGACTTTCAGCGAGGAGAACCCGTAGTCGTCGGTTATCCTGATTAAGAGACCGACCCTCATACTTTCGGTTAGATCCTGGTCGTATCCCGGTTCTAAAATCTCGACTGAGGGAAGCTGATCGTCTATTCTGGTTATCCTGTATTCAATGGGGTCCTGGTTTTTGTTGCCGCTTTTGTCCCAGAGTTGGATGAAGTAAGAATCGTCCTTCTTGACCAATATGTTACCTGTCGCCAGGTTTCCTTTGATCCTGGCCGGTTGTCTGGTGGAGTCGGAGAAGACGATCTCCCCCTGTCCAAGCTCCTTGTTGGACCGGGCCTCGATTTTCACCTGAGTCCCCGCTATGGCAGTGATATTCCCGTCGTTTTCATCCACTACCTGGGTTTTAAGTCGCGTGTAACGGGGATAGTTGAAAGTCAACTTCAGCCCCACCACCCTGGGTTTGTCCACCACCGTTATCTTATAACGCTCGCTTTCCACGCCTTTTTCTTCAGCGTAGTACTCGAAGCTTCTTTTGACCTCTTTGAACCGGTAAGCGAAGTCGGGTTCCGCCGTCGCGCCCTCCTGCGTCCTGGATCCGGACCTGCTGGATATTTGAGACAACTTCTCCTTGTTCCAGCTCGATCCCTCGTTTCTCCAGAAGAGATTGGCGTTCCTGGGCTTCTCCCCCTCCACTTTGATTTTTATCCTCACGTCCGAATACTTGACTACCTCGCTGTTGCCAGGAGAAACTACGAAGGAGAACCTCTGAGGAGAGACGAATTCGGTCAGGGGGTGAGAGAAAATATAGAGAGAGCTTCTAAAGGCAGCAGGGAATATCAGAGCAAATATCAGAGAGAATACCGCCAGCCCCGCGGCCACCCTTCCCATCCTCTTGATCGGACCTGCGTCGATGATCTGCCTGAGATTCAGTCCGGCCGAGACAGAGTCCGCCTGCTCAATCACCGCCTGGATCATGTCGGTGGAGTAACCTTCAGGATTCGCCTGAAGGTTTTTTGCCAGCTGAAGGGCAGCAATCAGACGATCCTCAAGCTGGGGAAATCTCTCCTCCACCTTTAAGGCCAGATCCTCTAGGTTGGGTCGGTGAACAAGCGGCCTTAAGCAGAGATAGGAGAACAAGACAACCAAGAGCAGGGTTGAGAAGCCGAGATAGCTGACCCTCACCACGACGGGGAAGAGGTAAACGGAATTCATCCAAAGACCCAAGAATCCCAATCCCAGGGCGAGGGATATGAAGATCAATATCCCCTGAAAGCTCTTGTGTCTGACGTAAGAGCGTCTCAGGAGTTTCAGGCGCTCCAGAAGAGAGCTATAGCTTTTCAGGTCGGTGTCGTTCTTCATGATCGTTTCAAAGCGCTTTAAGTGTCAAAACCACGTCAGGATAGGTTTCTCCGGTCGGGGGAGGGGTTCAACCCCGGCCCCAACACAGTGCTTAGATAAGTCTAATTCTCCAGGGCCCAGGTGATAACGTTCACTCCCATCTTCAGGGCGGCCTCGCGCTTCTCCGGTGGATCGTTGTGCACCTGAGTGTCCTCCCACCCATCGCCTATATCGGACTCGTAGGCAAAGAAGACCATCAATCTTCCCTCGTGGAACAGGCCGAACCCCTGGGGCGGTTTCTCGTCGTGCTTGTGTATCTTGGGCAGGCCATTGGGAAAATCATAATAACAATGAAAGATCCCGTGACTGAAGGGAAGCTCCGTTAAGTCCTTGTCCGGGAAGAGTCTCTTCGTCTCCCGAAAGAAAGCATCCTTCAGCCCGTAAGAATCGTTGGCGAACAGGAAGCCGCCATGGGTTAGATAATTCCTCAGGCGTTCCAATTCCTGATCGGTAAATCTTATATTCCCGTGACCGGTGATGAATAGGAAAGGATAAGAGAACAAATCTTCATCCATCACCGAAAGCCGCATCTCCTCCTCTCTGACCGGTATGTTCGTGTTCTCCTTCAAGAACTTGAGCATGTTGGGAATGGCCGACGAACCCCAGTACCAATCCCCTCCGCCGCCGTACTTAAGGCGACAGATGGTGAAGGCTGAGGGGTTCGGATTCGCTTCTTTGTCTTTGACCTGTCCAACAGCCACCGACCCCAGAGCCACAAGCGCGAAAACAAAGATGAACTTCCTCATGCTCATATAGATTATACAATCGAGGGTTTCAGGATGTTTGCCGGCCCCAAGGGTAATGTAGAGCGGAGCCTCATCAAGTCAAAAAAATGAAAAAGGTCCAAAACAAACAAGAGGAGTTGACGTAATATATAGACGAGTGTATATGTGTCTATGAATTCCCATGAGCGAGTCGGTCAAAGATGACAAAGTGTGACGATTTCTTCAAAGCGCTCTCCGATGAGACCCGGCAGAGCATCCTGAAGATGCTTGAGCAGAGGGAAATGTGTGTCTGTGAGATAGTGGGAGCTTTTGACGTATCGCAGCCCACCATTTCCCATCATCTGGATATCCTCAAGAGAGCCGGGTTAATACAATCAAAACGAAAAGGGCAGAACATTTACTATTCCTTGAACAAGGACTGGTTTAAGGAATGCTGCTGCGATTTCCTTTCCATGTTCGAGTGCTGCCTGGATATGGTGAAGACGGACAAGGTCGCTGAAAAGGCCGAAGAGAAAAGGAAGGCGGAGAAAAGAACCAAGGTGGGTTGAACTGATCAGAGAAAGTAAACCGAAAGGAGACTCGTTATGAGCGATGCCTCAAACCCTGAGAGATCATTAAACATTCAGATCACCTACTGCGGCGAATGAGGTTACTTTGCCAGGGCCTCCAGTTTGGAGGCTGCAATCAGGAAGGAGTTCGGCATCGGGGTGAATCTAAAAGAGGGGCACGGCGGCATATTTGAAGTGGCCATCAACGATCAGGTCGTCTACTCAAACTTAAAGCAGTGCGGCCGGCTTCCCGAGGCCGAGGAGATTTTCCAGAAAATTCGGGAGTGTCAGGGGTCACCTGAAAAGTCCCGGTCGTCTGCTGCGGGAAAGGAACCGGATGCGCAAACTCAGGAAGGTCCGGCCGGATCAGGCTGCTGCTGCCCGGGTGGTGCGCGGGGGCAAGGAGAGGATTCGGACGATTGCTGTAAACCACCTCAGGATGATACCACCGGGGGAGGCGGAGGTTCGAGTGGCTCACGCGGCAAGACGCTTGTGTTCGTCGCAGTCATGCTGATAGCGATCGGGGTCGCCAGTTATTCGTTCTCCAAGAAGTACATTGCCCGGACTCAGGACCCGGCACAGGCGTTAAGCATGCCCACCGGCGAGAACAGGTCCGGTCTGTCCTGGAGAAACCCCGCTACGTTTCAACTTCAATCACCGGCGGCATCGGTTTCATGTGGCGTAAACTTGAGCGCCTTAAAAGGTTTCAAGGAAGCGTCTGAGAACAAGGAAGCGATATTCATACTCTTGCCCGACGAGAATGGAGAAACTCCCGGGGCCGTTACCCGTCACCTAAATACCGTGGTAAAAATGCTATCGGATCAGGGGAGACGGATCGGGACTCTTACACTGGGAAAGCATCGGGAGGGGTACCGCCAACTGATTAAACAGTTCTCGGTTCAGTCGTTGCCCAGTGTTATTGTCGCGGGGTCGGGGTGCGGGAGTATAGCCGTTTCGGGCGAGATTACCGAGTTGAAACTGCTTCAGGCATTTGTTCAGGCATCCATGAAGCCGTCGTCCTGCGGAACCCCGGCAGGCGGTTCCTCCTGTTGCCCCAAGTAGGAGAGTTCGATGCAGGAGTGGATTACCCAAACCCTTCAATCCCCCACGCTCGGCCTGACCGTCCTGGCGGCAGCCCTTCTTCTTGGGCTCATCGGAGCCGTGACCTCCTGCTGCAACTGGGCGGTAATCGCCGCGGTCGCTGGATATTCAGGCATGGAGAGCGAGAAAAGGGATCGCCGCGACATACTGATCGGGGGATTGTTTTTCATGCTGGGAGCCTTCGTTGCTCTTGCTATACTCGGGGCGCTAACCGGATTGATCAGCCAGACCGTGGGGTCCACCCTGGGAGTATACTGGAAGCTCTTCGCCGGGTTGCTCCTGGTCTTCTTTGGCCTGGCGACGCTGCAACTCCTGCCCTTCAGACTGCCGAAATTCGGTTCCGCGACCGGAGTCAAACCCGAGGGATCCGTGAAAGCCATGATCTATGGCTTCGCTATAGGGGGAGGAGTAACCGCCTGCTCAGCCTGCTGCAATCCCGCGCTGTTCGTGGCGCTCGGCTTGGCGACCTTAAAGGGTCAGATTGCCTGGGGTGCAGCCGTGATGGCCGCTTTCGCCGTGGGATACAGCCTGCCGCTGGGCGCGGCAGTGGTGGGGCTGGGCTTCGGGTTGGGCAAACTGGCCTCCCTGACGAACAAGTTTGCGTCGGCAGTCAAGCTGGTAGCTGGAGTCCTCCTGATCGGGGTCGGCTTCTATCTTTTGATTACCCTATGAGATTGAGCGTGGAATCGATATGAGATGATTGACGCCAGAGGTTCAGATAAGTGAGATACAAGAAAACACAAATGGAGGCGGAGAGGCATGGATAAAGAAAAAACCCAGAAAATCGTCAAAGAGGCCTATGGCAAAACAGCTCAGAAACAGAAGGGCTGCGGGTGCTGCGGACCCGACACCGCGCAGTATGCCAAATCCATTGGCTATACCGACGAAGAACTCAAGTCTGTTCCGGATGAGTCGAATCTGGCCTTAGGCTGCGGAAATCCGACCGCCTTAGCCCAGCTACAAGAGGGAGAGGTGGTACTGGATCTTGGCTCAGGTGCCGGATTCGACTGCTTTCTTGCAGCTAACAGGGTTGGGCCGAAGGGGAAGGTCATCGGGGTGGACATGACCCCGGAGATGCTCGAGAAGGCAAGAGAAAATGCCAAAAACAATGGGATCGAGAATGTTGAGTTCAAGCCGGGAGAGATTGAAAGTCTGCCTGTAGAGGATAACTCGGTAGACGTGGTCATCAGCAACTGCGTGATCAATCTCTCGGCCGACAAGCCCAGCGTCTTCCAGGAAATCTACCGGGTGCTGAAGCCCGGCGGCAGGGTGGCCATCTCCGATATAGCTCTGTTGAGGCAACTCCCCCGGAAGATTCGGGAAAACGCCGAAGCGTACGTTAGCTGCCTGGCCGGAGCCATCCTGGTGGACGAATACAAGAAACTTGTTGAATCCTCCGGGCTGAAAGAGATCAAGATTACGGAGAAGAACGTCTCAGGTTGTGTCGAAACAGACACCCAGGATCCCCTGGGCCAGGCGATTTTGGAAGGCCTGGAAGAGGGCGAATCTTTGGAAGGTTACGTGGTCAGCCTTTACGTGGAAGGACTGAAGTGATAGTGACAGACGTCTTGTCCTGTCCCGTACTCTGACACCAGAAGGCGGGCACCATCTATGGCGTCCCCACATTACTCAGAACAGGCACAAAAAAACCGCCCGTATTTGGGCGGTTTTCCTGCAAGCTCTATGATACTCTCTATTTGAATCTCTTCGGTGATTTCTTCTCCCACTCCATGATGATGGGACTGGCCACAAACATAGAGGAATAAGTCCCCACAACAATCCCTATCATCAGGGCTAATGCAAAATCATGCACCACCTCTCCCCCCACCAAAAAGAGCGTGAGAACAACCGCAAAGGTGGTAAGGGAGGTTATGATGGTCCGGCTCAAGACCTCGTTGATGCTGGCATTTATGGTGCTGGCAAAGTTACCTTTTTTCCGAAAGAGCTTCAGATTCTCTCTGACCCGGTCAAACAGCACCACCGTATCATTCAAGGAATATCCAGCCAGGGTCAACAGTGCGGTGACTACCAATAGAGTGATGTCCTTCTGCAGTACAAAAAGTATACCCAAAACCAACAACACATCGTGAAGGGTGGTGATGGTGGCGGCTACTCCAAATCTGAAATCGAACCTTATCCAGATGTAAAAAAGGATTCCAGCCAGGGCGATCAGAACAGCCCAACGGGTCTGTTTCTGAAGGGTTTTGCCCACCGCCGGGCCGATTCCGTCCACCGAGTCCAAATTAAATTTGCTCTGGGGGAATTCTTTGGCCAGCACACTTAGAATACCTGAGGATATTTGGGTAACGTCCTCGTCGGTGGTGACTTTCACCCTGATCAGAAAGTAGTTGGGATTCTCCCGGTGAAGGGATTGAATGAATGCCTTATCGTATCCATTTCTGCTCAAAGCCGCTCTTAGTTCTCCAATCTTCACTTCTTTTTCAAAATACCCCTGTAACATGGTGCCACCGGCGAAGTCGATTCCTAAATCCGCCTTTCCCAAAAATATGGCCACAAAGGCGGCAAGTCCAAGAATCAGCAGAATGCCGGAAATGGCAAAGGCATAATATCTTTTCCCGATGAAGTCTATATTGGTTTTTCTTAGTATCTGAAGCATTCTTCCCAGGCTCCTTCCCTACGGATTTCACTGCGTTCAATTTTATATGCTCAAAGTCCTGTATCCTTTTCGGATGTCGAAAATTACTCTGGTTATAACCACGGCAGTGAATAAACTTATCAAAACTCCCAAACTCAGAACCACCGCAAACCCCTTGATGGGTCCCGTGCCAAGATTAAAAAGGACCGCGGCAGTTATAAGGGTAGTGATGTTTGCGTCGATGATCGCGGTAAGCGCCCTTTTATACCCAGCGTCTATAGCCGCCCGGATGGTTTTTCCGGTACGCATTTCCTCTCGAATACGCTCAAAGATCAAGACGTTTGCATCTACCGCCATACCCACGGTGAGAATGATGCCGGCTATCCCGGGCATGGTCAGGGTGGCATGTAACGCGGCCATGGCGGCCATCAGAAAGAATAGGTTCAGAAGCACAGCAAAGTCAGCTATCAACCCTGAGAGCCTGTAATATATGACCATGAACAACAATACCAAACAGAATCCGATAATCACCGAGGTGGTGCCTTTGCGGATGGAGTCTTGCCCCAGGGAAGGTCCGATCACCCGGTTCTCGATTATCTTAACCGGTGCGGGAAGGGCACCGGCTCTGAGCACGATGGAGAGATCGGTGGCATCTTCGATGCTGGCCATGCCTCCCATCTCAATGACTCCCCGGTCACGAATCTTGGACCGGATGATGGGAGCCGACTCCACTCTCCCATCCAGGGTTATGGCCAGGGGCTTGTCTATGTTGGCGCCGGTAACCCTGGCAAATATCCTGCCGCCCTTCTTGGTCAAGGTAAACTGGACCTCCGGCTTTCGGAATTGATCGTAGGTTGGCCTGGCATCCACCAAGTATTTGCCGGAAAGCTCGGATCTCTTCTTGAGCAGGTAAAGACCCCAGTATTTCTGGTTCTGGAAGGTCTCCGCCCGGGTGGAGAAGGCAAACTCGTCATCCTTGGGGATGAGCTCCTGAACCTCCGGGCGGCTAAGCAGCAGCTGCACCTTGGGCTTGTCCTGCTGCAGCACCATGAACCCCGATCTTCCCTCGTAAGATTCTAAGTATTGGGTGAAAGGCCTTTCCTCATAATAGGGATCTTCTTCCTCCTCCAAGAAGGAGGTGGTGTCTTCAGTGGTATCCGGCTCCTCTTCCGCTTCAGCAAAAAGGTCTTTCACCACGTCGCGTTCTTTTTCCTCTTCCAACTCCTCCGGGGCCTCGATCTCCTCCTCATCGGTCAGAGCAATCTCTGCCTGAGCCAGCGCGGCGTCGATTTTCTTCAGGAGCGAGACGGTGTTTTCGGGAGTCTCCATCAACTTGAACTCAAGCTGGGCGGTCTGTCCTATCAGGGCCGAAGCCCTTTCCACGTCGTGTAAGCCCGGTAGCTCCACCACGATTCGATCTCCACCCTGCTTGTGTATCAACGGCTCGGTTATCCCGAACTGATCCACCCGGTTACGGATAATCTCCAGCGCTCTCTCGGTAGCGTCCCTTCTCTCGTTTTCGTTCAGCTTGGACTTATCCACCTGCAGGACCACGTGCATTCCACCTTTGAGATCCAGACCAAGTTTTATGGCCTTTCTCTCTAAGTTGATCAGATCTTGGGGTTCTGTGGAGCGGATATGCTCCTTGTCCGCCTCGGACATGCTCCACAGTTTGAAGCTGGGAAGGAGGGCATAGAAAGAGGCAAGGATCAAAAACGAAATCAATAGTATCAGATAAAGTCGCGACCTTCTCATTTTAGTTTTCTCCTGATGTAATAGCCTAAAATATCAAGACGTGAATATATACTATAATTACGGATTGTCAAGAATTACCTTGACAATTTTTTGGCGCGTCCCAATACACCGGAAATACGGGCGTTAATACCTTGCCTGCGGTTGGTCTTCTGACCAACCGCACGATTCTCCCGTTGGTGAGGAACACCAACGGGAAGCTGAATGTTATCGTCCAGAACGGCGTAGCGGAGGGTTTATCCCTCCGAAACCGAAGCCGTGAAGGCTTCGCTACGCGGTCTTTTTTGGGTCCGCCTGAAGGCGGACACTCCACATGCGCGGGCTCGGGCGTGATGGCCTGGCTCTACCGATCAATGCCTACGCCGATTTCGTACGGATTCTTGCCTTCCGGGTCGGTTTTCGGGCTGATCCAACGGGTGTTGTTCTTGGCATACTCCTCGCTGTATGTATCTTCTCCGCCGCCGTCTATGAATATTCCGAACACATGAAGTAACTCCCTCGCTCCCTTCTTGGAAACGTTCGCCCGGCCCAAGGTTGTGCCGCCTTGCGTGGTGTAAACATCATCCCCGCTGTGGTCGTGGAATATCCCGATACCATTAGCGTTGCCGCCGCCCAAAGAGAGGTTGGGCGCATTATAGGTGTCGTTTCCACCTCTCTCGTTTAAGTAGCCAATGGTGAAATCATGTCCTGCGCCGATGGCCATGTTCATAGTGGCTGTATAAGAGTCGTTCCCACCGAAATCATCCAGATAGCCCACCGCAAAATGAGCCCCTGAACCCTGAACGTACCAGATACCATTATAGCTGTCATCACCGTCGCCATCCAGCAGCATGCCTACCGCAAACCAATAGGCACACCCTTGGGCGAAGAGACCGGCGGAGTAGTAATCATTCCCCTTTATGTCGCAAAGTATGCCCACGCCTCCGGCCCAACTGTGACCGTCGATATAATCCGCCCGCTTGCCAAAGCCAACACCTTGAGCCAGAGAAGCATTGTGCTCTTTGGCTTGAGATGATGGGTTGATAACGGTGTCGTCTTCTGCAACGTATTTATCATCACCTTCATAATTGATCAGAAGCCCACACCCTTTGCTATAGCCAAATCCCTGCGAAAGTATGACGCAGTAGAGAGAATCGTTACCTGAGCTGTCCGCCATTATTCCGACTCCGAACGCGCCGCAGCCTTGTGCATAGCTCTCTGCCACGTAAGTGTCATCGCCCTGGTAGTCGAGCAGGATGCCCACGCCGAAGATCCCGCAACCCTGGGTGATGGTGGTGCCCTCGTAGTAGTCGTCTCCGGCCTTATCCACTACCACCGACATGCCCATCAGAGCTCCGCCAATGCCGGGCTTAGTCGTGTCAGAAGAGACATACTTGTCATTGCCAGATAGGTCTATGATTGCCGAGAGAGGATACTTCTCCGGAGAACCGGAAAGGCGGTAAGTGTCATCGCCGCCACCGTCGATTATCAGAAGCGGAGGTACGGAGTATTCATAAAAATCACTGCCTGAAGTGCCAACCACGATCAGTCCTCTCTCGGTGAATATTTCCGTCTTGTTCTTTGGGAAGGAGGCAAACTCAAGCGAGTCAGCCATCCTTCTGACAGCTTCGGCGATATCCTGAGCGCCGGCGTACAGGCGACTAAAATCAGCCGTTGACGCCACCTCCTCAATCACCTGATCGTATTCCTCGTTCTCCTGAACGAAGTATTCAAAGAGTTCCTGGCGGGAGATGCGGCCTTTAAGATAGTTGACGGTGTTTACAAAAAAGTGGGTCGTATCTTCGACGACTGAGTACAAGAGATCAATCTTGGCCCTGAGCAGGCTGAACTTCTCGTTCTGCAAAACGTTTTTCCTTTCGGTTATTGACGGCCTCGGGATTGAGTCGGGAGGGGACGTGTATTTTTCCAGTTGATCTCCTATCAGTCCTCGATAGACCGTATGATCGACTCGCGCTCCGGCCCAAGAAAGAAGCTTCGTGATGTTCGTGACGTCGTCTGAGAATCTCTTCAGATTCAACTCGCCGTACTTGGGCAGTTTAAGCGGGTTCTTGTGGAACATGGTGAAATAACGCGTCCGCCACAGGTCGCCTCCCCAATTGGCCATCTCGTCCTGATCGAATCTGACCTCCTCACAGGTTAGACCCAACTGCGACAGGGCACTGTCGCACAGGCTAAAATCATCTGCAGTCACACTGGCGGCCATAAACCAGACTAAAGCAAAAGCCAGAAGACATTTCATCGCTTACTCCTTTCTTTTTCTCTGATCACACAAGATAGCAAATTCGATGGGGAGGGGGCAGAGTTTTTTGTGACAGCCGTGTTTGAAACTAAGGTGTAGTTTTTCAACCCGGGCGAGAGAGATCAGACAAAACGTTCGCGCATCCGCGCGTCATATTTTATAATCACTCGGTTCACAAAGCGGACGGTGACCTGGAGTTACAGGCATCGGACCGGATGAATTCCGGCCCCTGTGGAATAGGTGGTGGCCTTCATGCATAGGCCAGGGCTTTCAGCACCCTTCAGGTAACAGAAGGGGGAGAGGTGAATTACCTACATCATATGAAGGGGTCTGCCCTCCGCTTTCAAAACGGCTTCTCTTGTCGGTTCGCTTAACGTGGGATGGGCATGGATGGTGTCAATTACATCCTGGGCTTTCGCGCCCATCTGGATGGCCAGGGTCAACTCGGCAATCAGATCCGTGGCCCTGTGGCCAAGAATCTGCGCGCCCAGGATCTTTCCAGAAGCTTTTTCCACTACAACCTTGACAAAGCCTTCTGTCTCATTTTCTGCCTGTGCTCTGCCACAGGCTACCATGGGGAATTTGCCAACATTTACTTCCAGTCCCTTTTCTTTCGCCTGTTTCTCGTTCAGTCCCGCGCTTCCTATCTCCGGGTGAGTGAAGATACACGAGGGTACAGCCGTATAGTCCATCTTTTTGTTTTCACCTAATGCGTTCTCCACCGCTATCTCGGCTTCCATCGAGGCCACATGCGCAAGAAGCCAGTTGCCGATGCAATCTCCCGCGGCGAAGATATGGGGGATGTTGGTTCGAAGATGATCGTCCACAATGACAGTCCCTCTGTCCATCTTTATGCCCAACTTCTCCAATCCCATGTCCGCGGTGTTGGCCCTTCTCCCCACCGAGACCAAGACCTTCTCAACCTCGACGGTGGACTCCCCATCAGATGCGGAGAAGGTCACGCTCTTTTTGCCTTCTTTTCCGGAATCTATTCGAGCGACCTGTGAGTTGGTGAATATTTTCATTCCCGCTCTTTCCATGGATGTCCTCAGGGCGGCGGCGACTTCCCCGTCCTCTTCCGGCAGAATCTGGGGGAGCATCTCCACTATGGTGATTTTGGCACCCAGAGAATGATAGATGTAGGCGAATTCGCATCCTATGACACCGCCTCCGATGATCAGCATGCTTTCGGGTATGGCAGCCAGGGACAAAGCGCCCGTGCTGTCTATCACCCCTTGAGATTCGATTCCGGGAATGGGGAGCGGTATCGGAACTGAGCCGGTGGCGACGAGGAACTTATCTCCCTCCAGTTTTTCGATCGATCCGTCTTCCAGCATGACCTTTACTCTCTTTTCATCCAAGAAGCTTGCCGTTCCTTTGATCACCTTCACCCCACGGGCTTTAAGCAGGCTTCTCACGCCGGTAACCAGGCGGGTTACCACCATCTGCTTTCTCTTCATCAGCACGGAAAAGTCCAGCTCGGTTCCCTGGACCTTGAGCCCCCATCTTCCGGCCTGCTTCAGTGAAGTTAGCGTGTGAGCCGCAGAGGCCAATACCTTGGTGGGAATACATCCCACGTTCAGGCATGTCCCGCCCAGCTCCTCTCTTTCCAACACGGTGACGTTGGCGCCGAGCTGTGATGCCCGGATGGCTCCCACGTACCCGGCCGGTCCACCGCCAATGATAATCAAGTTCTTGCCCTTTCCGTTCATGATTTATCCTCCTGCTTCCGTTGGCATTGAATCATTGGAATGAATAACCTGATTCGTTTCCGAAGCTGCCAGACATCTGCTTATGAAAGACAGTTTGCCTTTGGCCTGCATCCGCTGTAGCCCCCAATCTATAGAAAGAGGCCATCTTTGTCCAGAATTTTATCTGACTTACACGACGGCGCTTGGAAAACGATTAAAGATTCACAGAGGGAGTGGGGGCGCTTTTATTTCAGCATCCACAAGCTCAGCGACATGACTGCCATCCCCAAGATCACCCCTAAGATAGCGGCGTGCTCCTGGCCGTACGAACGGGACGTAGGGATAAGCTCGTCGAATGCGATGTAGACCATCACTCCTGCCACGAACGCCAGAAGCCAGCCCAAAAGAGCGGGCGTAAGGAAGGGAAGGAGAAAGACTGCGGCAACGCATGCCCCTATCGGTTCCGCCAGACCTGATATAAATGACCAGAAGAATGCCTTGCTCCGGCTTCCAGTGGCAGCATAGACCGGGGCAGACACGGCCAGACCCTCGGGTATATTGTGAATGGCTATGGCCACAGCTATGGCAACTCCCAGCTTGGCGTCTTTCAGGGTCCCGGCGAAGGTGGCCATTCCCTCCGGGAAATTGTGGATTCCTATTCCCAACGCAACCAGCAAGCCCATTCGCATCAGCCTGCCCTCATCTTGGCTTACCGAGACGTCATGGTGACCTGCCCACTGGTGAGGGAGAAGGTAATCGATGAGAAAGATGAAGATGATTCCGATGAAGAAACCGAAATTCGCATAAGCAAACCCGATCGACTCGATGCCTCCCTGCAAAAGCTCTACAAAGGAGATCAACACCATCACACCAGCGGAGAATCCTAAGGTGACGCTCATGAGACGAGGGCCCGGCTTGCGGACGGCAAGCCCCAAAAGGCTGCCCAGGGTGGTGGAAAGCCCTGCCAGAGTGGTCAAAAGCAGGGCTAAGCCGACGTTTTTTTCCATAGCCACCTAAGAATCATGCTCGCCAGAAGAATACTCAGTTCCCTCTCTTCCTTGAAACGTTGCAGGACTCATTTGTCGTTTGGAATTTTCTTGAATTCATCTTTCAGGATTCCCATGATTATGGAGTCGTGGTACTTGCCGTTGACGTAAAGATCGTGTCTTAATACCCCTTCCCTCTTGAAGCCGCACTTTTCATAGGATTTGATGCCTCGGAGGTTGAAATCATAAACTTTGAGATAGACCCGATGTAGATTCATCCGGTTGAAGGCGAAGTCGAGCAGGGTCATCATGGCATCGGTCCCGTAACCCTTATTCCAATATTCTTTTTCTCCTATGACTATGCCCGCCTCGGCATTGCGGTTTTCCCAGTCTATCCCGTGTAAACTGATACCGCCAAGATAGACCCCGTCTTTGGTCTCCAGGGCGAAAGCCTTGATTCTCGGATTGCTCTCATCCAGCGTTTTCTCGATCCACTTCTCCTCTTGGTATCGGGAAACAGGGTACCTCATGATCAAGTTGTCCATAACTTCGCGGTCGTTGATCCATTTCATGATCTCGTCAATGTCCGTTTTCTCTATTGCCCTGATCCTGATCTTTTTGCCTTCGATCATGGTTTACCTCCCGGGTCTGGAATACCTCACCCCCTTTTATTCCCCCTCTCCACGTTGTGGAGAGGGGGATAAGGGGGTGAGGTCACAACAGCCGTATCCTCGTTCTCTTCTGCTCTACACCCGTGACACCTCTAGAACTTACCTCACCTGGTTTCTGCCTACCACCTGCGCTTTGATCTCGGCGGCCAGTCTCCGCATGGTTGGTTCCATTAGCTATTTTGTTACTGGGGCGGGAGGATTCGAACCTCCGATCTTCCGGTTAACGGCCGGATGCATTGCCTCTCTGCTACACCCCAATTATGGAGAGCGTATAGGTCTCCTTCTCCCACGTCAATAACTGGTCAGCTGATCTATCTTGCCATACTTTCGGGCGATGTACTCGATGGAGCGATAAATCCAATGCGAGAACAAAGCTAAAGCCAGGGTGGTTACCGCCATAATCAGGATCAACTGAAAGTCGGAGTATCCACCCAGGGTGGAACTGACGCTCTTCCCCAAAACGGCTCTTCTCACCAGCTCCAGCCAGTAGGTTAGCGGCAACGCCCTGGAGATATACTGCAGCCAGACGGGCAGGATGTCTATGGGATAGATGGCGCCGCAGGCCAAATAAAAGAGTCCGGACATCCCTTCGGTCAAGGCATAGCTGTGATGCGCCGTGACCATGCTTACTCCGGCTAAAAGTATCCCCAGGCAGGTGATGATGAAGATGCCGGCAGCCACGGAGAAGATGAGCAAGGGATAGTTCACAGTGAGCAGGTTGACCGGAATCTTCAAGACCAGCATGCCGAAACCTATGGTGATGATCACCGCCACGGTGGTTAAGATCATCTTGGCTATACCCCGACCGAAAAGATAATAGTACATCCTGATCGGAGCTATGTAGATATACCTGATCATTTGATAATGATCCCGATCCTCGTGAATGACCCAGCTGACCCCGAACAGAACGTTGAACACGTACATGAAGAAGGCATTGCCCACATAGATGTATGCGAACAGATCCATGCCGGTTTTGCCCCTGGTGACGACGTAATACATCACCACCAGAATCAGCGACGAGGCCAGCGGCCGGACGATGGAGTAGATGGCGAACAGAAAGGGATCGGTCCAGTTCGACTCCATGGCCCAGCCCAATTTTCCGGCGGTCTTTATGGTTTGTAGGTTTTCTTTGGCTCTGTCAAGTATTCTCACGGTTTTACCTCTAACTATGTTCCAAGCTTGTGATCAAATGGTCAGTGGAGAAGAGGTCGTCGTAGGGACAGCCCTCGTGGCTGTCCGAACCGCGGACAGGGACCCCGCCGTGGCGGGATTTCGCAAGCTCAATAAACCCTGTCCCTATGCCCTCTTTCACCTGCATCACCCTCACCCCCGCCTCTGGCGGGATCTTCGACCTAGCCCTCTCCCTCAAAGGAGAGGGAACAGGTTCTTCCCTCCCTCGGCGGGAGGGAACAAAAGGGAGGACGAGGTTATTCTTACTGCCACCTCAAAGTCAATCTTCCCTCTTTCTTGCCAAGCTTCTCCATATACTCCAGGGCGTACTTGGAGGTTACCAGGAACAACACGCACAAAACCACCAGGACGCCTAACTCAACATTTACATTGAGGAATCCCGATTTCGGACCGGCCTCGAACGCCAGCTGTCTCATTGCATCCAAGCCTAAGGTCATGGGAATCAGGGACGCTCCCAACGCCACGAAGAAACCCAAATTCTTCACCGGGAAGAAGAATCCCGACATGAGATGAACCGGCTCCTGGAGCAGCGTTACACCGTGCCAGGCCTCCCGCCCGTAGAGCATGAACAGCGACGAGAAGAGCATGCCCATCCCGTACAGGCCGGTCAAAGTCAACACAAAGACGGCAAACAGCTTGGGGAAGCTGATTATGGCGAAGTCTACCTTAAAGATCAAGGCGCCGGCTAAGAAGACGAAGACCGCCCTGGTGGTGGCAAGAATCATCCCACCCGAGGCCATGCCCAGAAGCAGGGACATTCTGGAGATGGGGGCGATCATGTACAACTCCAGATTGCCAATCTCCTTCTCCCAGTAGAACTGGGCCGCCATGCTCCACAGAACGTGCATCCAGTAGGCGCTCATGGTCCCGCCCAATATCACAAATCCGACATACTCGTCGGGAGCTTTCAATGCCTTGTAGACAAAGACATAGGCTGCGGTGCTCATGATGGGGAGCAGGGTCTCAGTGAGCCACCAGCTGGGCTCCCGGTTGGCGCCCACCACGCGCACGTAAGCACGGGCAATTATCGCTTTTATGTTAGTTCTTAGCTCAGTTTTCATCTTTTAATCCTCTTCCCACCAGGGCCACAAACACGTCCTCCAAGCTCGGTTCCATCTTGGAGAGCGTGATTATCTTGGACCCGTTGCCGCTCAAAGACTCGGTCACATTGGAGATAGCTGACTCCTCCTCCAGGATGAATTTCAGCTCGGTTCTTCCCAGATGACTCTTGTGTTCATAGGCAAACTGCTTAACGCCGGGGACCCGACCGAACTTCTCCATTCCGTTCACCGACAAAGGGATCTCGATGCGGAATACCGCCTCTCCGGCTAAGGATTTCTTTAGGCTCTGCGGCGTATCGCATACCAGAACCTTACCCCTGTCGATTATGGCCACCCGGTCGCACAACTCGTCCGCCTCGGCCATGTAGTGGGTGGTCAAAAGCACAGTCCTTTCCGGATCCTTCTTCATCCAGGTTCGGATGTAAGCGCGCACGTCCCGGGCGATCTGAACGTCCAAGCCCAGTGTGGGCTCATCTAAGAACATGATCTTGGGATCGCAGACGAAACCTCTCATGAAATTCAGCTTCTGCCTCAGTCCGGTGGAGAGTTTTCCGATCTTGGTTCTGGCAAACTCCTCCATTTTCAGAATCTTGAGAAGCTCGTCGGTCCTTCGGTGCGCCACCTTGTTGGGAATGCCGTAGAACTGAGAAAACATCCACAAGGTCTCGCGCACGGTCAAGATTCCGTAGCCGCAGTGTTCACCGCCGGAGACCATGTTGATCTTTTTTCTGACTTCATGCGGGTGTTCGACCACGTCTATCCCATCCACCAACGCTCTTCCGGAGGTGGGCAAAAGCAAGGTGGCGAGAATCTTGATCAGGGTGGTTTTACCCGCTCCGTTCGGTCCCAGAAGACCGAACAACTCGCCTTCATGGATCTTTATGTTGGCATCTTCTAAGGCAATCAACTTGTCGTTGTTGTTGCCGTTTCCCTTTTTGTTCTTGGCCTTCTTTAACTTGAAGGTTCTGTTCAGATCGAAGGTCTCTACCGCTGAGTTCATCTCTTTTCCTTTCACCAAAATAAAAAACCGTGACCTACTCCAAATAGGTCACGGTTTCGCGAAGTTCTTCGCCATTATCCTATTCAGAGTAGCCTCCATCTGCCGAAGGTGGAGACAGAATTAGGCATAGTATT
>CBDUQU010000037.1:0-22228 GCA_965369445.1 uncultured bacterium
GGTTTGGGGACACCATGATATCGTTTTTCTTGAAAGTTGGCTGAAGAATTCACCTCAAGTGCTCAAGGCGTGTACGTCAAAAAAAGGAGACTCCATGAGAATTGCCATATATCCGGGGAGCTTCGATCCCCTAACCAACGGCCATCTGGATTTGATCCGGCGGGGCCTTTTGTTGTTTGATCAGTTGGTGGTCGCCATTGCAGACAATCCCAACAAGAAACCCCTCTTTTCCGGTGCGGAGAGATTGGAGATGGTGAGGGTAACTGTGAAGGATCAAGAGCGAGTCGAAGTCCTGCTGTTCTCCGGTCTTCTGGCAAACTTAGTCAAGGAACGGAAGGCTTGCGCCATCATTCGGGGAGTACGGGCCGTGTCGGATTTCGAGTTTGAGTTTCAGCTTGCCCTGATGAACAGAAAACTGGCTCCTAACGCGGAGACGGTTTTCATGATACCTTCCGAGAAGTATACTTATCTTTCCTCCAACTTAATCAAGGACATCGCCCGCTTCGACGGAGACATATCCTGTTTCGTTCCGGATATGGTAAAAAGAAAGCTAAAAGAGAAATTTGGGTTCTCATGAGAAGAGCAGGAACCCGCCCCGCAGCTTGAACTAATGAGACCTTCACCGCCCCGCTTCTTGGCTTGCCCCTGAACTTCAGGACCTCAGGTCTCGAGCTCTTTTTTCAGAGCCTCCACCGCCTTTGACGCCTCTTCTTCCCGGATCACACAGGAGATGGCATTGGTGGAACTGGACACTGCCTCCACGTTGACTTTGGCGCTGGAGAGGGCCGAGAAGACCTTGGCCCCCACGCCCGGCGTCTTGGAGAGACCTGAATGTGTAATAGAGATGACCGCTATGTTGTGGTCCACCAGCAGATCCTTTGCCTCTATCTCCTCTTTTATCTTGTTCAACTTGAGGATGGCGGAGTTTAAGTGATCTTTGGTCACCACCAAGGTTATGTCCTGACCCTTTTCAAGCCCGGAGGTGCTGGAAACTAACTCAACGTTGATGTCATAAGACCACAGGGCGCCAAACACCCTTGCGCCTATTCCTGGCCGATCCGGGGCGGACTTGAGGGTAATCTTAGCCACATCTGTTCTCGCGGCAACACCAAACTCTGGCATAGTAAGAATCTCCTTCCCGTCAGCAGGTTATATCTTTTTCAGCTCTTGAGCATAAGTAAAACGATTTTCAAACAAAGTCAAACTATTTTTGACGGTTCTTTCTGCGTTTCAGGTGCACGAGATCCTAGTTTCGGGATCGTGGATGATTCCGCTAGAGAGGGAAGAAGACTTGTTTTACGAGCTAGGCCAGCGGAAAACACTGAGTTACTGTGGGGAAATAACGGTCTTGCTAATAGCATCACATAGAAGCTGGAAATGCTTCCTGTTTGTGGTGAAAAGTTTTGCCTCGCCCGGGCATTCGATTGCGATTATGGCATCCCCGCAGTGCCAGCAGTTCGTTCTATTTGCGATTTCATCTTGATATTTCAATACCTTCTCGACGGCGTTTTTCATCTTCTGCATTTCTTGATCTAGATCGGGAGTGGCTTCAAGAACCTCAAGAATTCGCTGAAACGCTTCTTTATTCCGCACAACGAAATTCACGATATCGCATTTGATATCCTGCTTCTTGCATTTTAGGTTTCTGTTATCAAATCTTTCGCCTTTCATGACAGGCTCCTGTGTGGCAAGAAAGCAGCCTGTTTCATCCACTATTGAATCCAAGCCATGCTCAAAACTAGTTAAGGCCGTTTCGATCCGCTGCCTCAGGAAAGATTCCATTAAGGAATACAATTCGTCCAGGATGGGTCCGTCATAGGTTCTGGGGACTTTTAATTCTTTGCTTTCAAAAAAGCAATCGAGGGCCGTCAGGATACCACCTATTCGGTGAAACTGGATGGGAGAAAGTTTGTTTGCTCTTGCGACAATTGCTCGAAAATCTTTTGATTCGACCAAGATATTATAGATATACACTAGATATCCAAGAAATCCCCTTTTAAATTCCATTTTGACATAGGAAGAAGTCTTCCTAGAGCGGAACTCACTCATAACCTGCTTTATGGTTTCTCTGCGGGAAGCGTCGCCCCATATTTTGTCTACTTGAATTGAGGTGTCAAGGAATACTTGGTCTTTCATTTGGCGCTGGCTTTTTCTTTGAGGACGAGCTCGAATTCTTCGTAACCTCTAATGGGCGCATTGAGATCAATGCCAGAAGCCTCTAACGTTCTCCAGCAAAGCAGTCTATCTTCCCTTGTTAGTTCGATCTTCTTCAACAAGCAAAACACTCTCCTGATACTTTCAATCTGGGTCTTGGAAAGAACTTCGTAGTCCAGTATGCGGGCGACCACTTTCAGTTGCACCACGGCGTCCAAGAAATGTCTGTTGTATTTATCCCTCTGCTCCCACAAATCCCGTATCTTCTCCTTTAACAGATCGAGGTTTGTTTCTCTTTCGAGTTCCTCGTCATAAGAATCGAGCGCAGCTTCCAACAGCTCTATAGAGTCATCAAGGCATTCCCTGACAGCCTTTGTTGCGTCATCTGACGGCTTGGGCGACACAACACTTTCATACAAAGCATAAAGCTCGACATAAGGATCCGTCAATTCCGCTTCGCTCGCACCCGCCGAACCAGATTTATACACTGTTCTCGAAACGATGTCTGCCGTTCTGATCGCAGCCAGAGGAACAGAAGCCCCTGTATACATCAGCTGCTCGTCGAAGTCCTCGGTCGTGAAGGAGGCTGTTTCTGTTGAAATCGTCAAATCTCTAGTCGCCATATCAGCTTTTGAAGAATTCAGTTAACTTGTTGGCAATAAGATTTCTGTTCTTTTGAATGAATTCACCGCAATCAAAATTGTCCACCCGCAGGTTGTTGTCTGTGTGCACATCAATATCATATCTTATCATGTGCCTGGGATGGAACTTCTCATCTATCTTCAAACTCTCCGGAATGTCGTCCCTCTTGAATACGTCAACAGACAGCCTGATGTCAAAATCCTCTTTTTCAAAAACGATCGTGAAACTTCTCGCTTTTATCCTGTCGCCAAAAAGTTTAACCTTTCTTTCGTCAACTTCCAAGAGTCCGCTTTTGATCAGATTCTTTTGGCCATTTTCCTGGTCCTCCACTCTCTGAATATACCAAAACCTGTTTCCTATTCTTCTATATTCTTTAACAGATAAACATCTTGTTATTATTCTTGGAATTTCACGGCAATACTTTTTGAATTGGTTCAAATTCTCCACTTCGTGCTGAACGAATTTGATCGTCTCCCAACCAAACAACAACGAGATGTCTTTATGCTTTTGATTCTGCATTACTGTTCCACCTCGTCCAGGTTCCTTCCACGCCCACTCTGGGTAGGCCTTGCAGATCTCGTTGATAATCTCGCCACTCTTGTCCCAATATAGATGGCCCAAGTCATAGTTCAACTGTAGGACCACCTGCTCTAGCTTGAGATCGTCAAAATTCATACCTGTAAATCCTTTTCTTTTTAAGATACAAAGCGGATTCCGTTTTGTCAACTCTTATTCGCCAACCCTGCAGCTTCGGGCGCATCCTCGCCAATTGTATAATCGGCCGCTATCTTCGATATGTTAATTCGAGTCTCAAGAGCGTCCTTCTTGCCAAACCTGACTATCGAGGACCTCGCTTATCTTTTTGTCGGGGAATAGCTTCGGTTGACAAATGTGCGGTTCTGTCAAGCAATGCCATGCCTTCCTTCCGGCCTGCCAACACGTTCCGGCTTTTCGTCGCGCTTTCCTCAGCCTTTCGGGCGATCTGACCAACGGACGTCCCGATCTCTCGTGTTGAACTGTTCTATTGCAGAAATGACTCTCATCTTCGTCTGACCAGATCGAGCATCTCCCTCACCGCCCGTTCAAACCCCACCAGCACGGCGCGGGCCACGATAGAATGACCGATGGAGAATTCGTGGATATGCGGAATCTGAACCAGATTGACGATATTCCTGTAATTCAGCCCGTGGCCCATGTTTATCCCCACGTTAAGCCTGTGAGCAAGGGTGGCCATCCTCTCCAGTCTCTCTAACTGCGTGATCTGGTCTGCCACGCTCTTGGCAGAGGCATAACTGTCGGTATTAATCTCCACGTAGTCGGCTCGCAGCTTGGCCGACGTCTTGATGCTTTCCTCATCCGGGTTGACGAAGAGGCTGACCAGCATTCCGTTGAGCTGAAGCTTGCCAATGGCCTGATTCAGCTCTTCATAGTTGCTTTCCACGTCCAGACCGCCCTCCGTCGTCAGTTCGCCCTCCTTTTCAGGGACGAGCGTGACCATGTCCGGCTTGACCTGGAGAGCTATCTCCATCATCTCGTCGGTGGCGGCCATCTCAAGATTCAAAGCGGTCTTGACCACCTGCCTTAACAGCTTCAAATCCCGATCCTGAATGTGTCTTCTATCACCCCTGAGATGAATGGTGATCCCATCCGCTCCTGCCATTTCCGTCGCTACTGCCGTCGCCACCGGATCGGGCTCTGAAGCCATTCTGGCTTGTCTTAAGGTCGCCACGTGATCCACATTTATACTCAGTTTTGCCATCTTGCGCCTCCTTGAAGTTCATAGGTAATTCTGAAGTCTAAATCGTTCTGTCGATCCAGCGAACGATTCTCCAGAGATGGTCCTTCTCCGATTTTCGGAACAGAAACTCGGCAGACCCGCTGGCACTGTAAGATTCGTAATTACGGTCGCCATCTGTATCCCATACCAGGAGAACATAGGTTACCATTCGTACCTTCCATACTTCTCCTGTTACTCTGTCCTCGCTGTCTGGAGCCGGTTCCACCTCCCATTTATCCAGACTGATGTCATCGAAGGACCTGAAAAGAGCCCTGGTAACCCTGAGGTCATCACTTCTCATAAGCTCGGTCTCAAATATCCCTTGAATGTCATCTTGATCCCAGTAGGTATAGACGAAATCCTCATCCAAGCAGTTCTCATACACGATGCTGTCCCGGTTTTCATAGGCGTACCTAAAATTGTACAGAACGCTGTCCGGATCAATCTGAGCAGCAATGGGTCTGAGGACGCTGGGACCGACCACGGACGGAGAGAAGGGATTAAAGCAGCTCACCGCCAATGCGACAAGAACTAAGATCAATAACAAGAGGTAAGTCGTTATTGATGTCCGAAACGAGTGTGCCATAGGAAAGATCTTCCTCACTGCCTAAACTTGGCCTTAAAATCCGCCCAATCGTCTTCCCCTGCTGTAGCCGGAATGTCGTTCCAGAAGTAGATGCTCCACCAGTTCAGGGAGGTCTGTCTCATGTTAAAGGCTGCCGTCCCTTTAGCCAGAGTGGTCTCCGGGGGGGAAACCTTCAAATCATAGATAAACAGCTCGTAGTCTCTGTAAAAAACCGCCAACGTATCGTTCTCCTCATCTTGATTGGGCGACGTTAAGTACAAATATAGATCGTAGTCTAAGGAATCCGAACTTCCGCGAACCGTCTTGAAAATGTTGTCGGTTACTCTGATTTCGACATTCCGATCCCAGTCTTCAAAAAGCCAGGGCAGGCCGAGATTAGCCGCGTCGATCGAATCCTCCGGCGCGGAGAATCTGAAGGAGTCGGAAAGACACTCAGCGAAATTGTCGATAATCTTTTCATTATATGCCTTAAGCAGATTCTCAATCACTATCTCCGGGAGGGCCGGTGTCTCCCAGGTACCCTCCCTGGACTCCGGCGGTGGAGAGTTCCTGGTTTTAAACGGATTCTTGCATCCTGCAACACAACAATATGCCATCAGAAGCAAAGACAGAAGAACAGTCAAACTCTGACGCGCCGGCGTAATGGGCTTCATAGACTTCATCCTCCGTCAAAATATACGGTTGACCGAAACGGTGGCATAGTCATAAGTCTCCTCAGGGCTAACGGTGCTCTCCTGAACCCGGCGAGCTCCGGACAGGCTGATATAGTTGCGGTCATCAATAGAGTATTTGCAGGACAGGGAGATCAGATTCCGATCGAATTTGTCCCTTAATACGCGCCGCTTTTCAAAGGTCAGCGGCTCGGCGAAATGATCCCAGGTTTTCCTTCTCTGGTAGGTATACTCGGGAGAGAAAACTAAACTTGGTGTGGGCTGGTACTGGATTGAGAAATTAAATGTATGAGTTCTCCGTTCCCAGCTCGGCTTTCGCACCCATTGATCCTTCCAGACAAGCTGTCCGTAATCTTCATATCCATAAGTGTAACCAAATGCCAAACTCACCCGGGGAAAGATGCGACAGGTCATTCTGGTGCCGGAACTGGCCCGGCGGAACAATCTGTTTCTGGTACTCTCTATTGATTTCTCGTAGTCGTAGTAGATGTAATTCGCCTGAATGTTGTAGTTCTGCTCCAGGCTAAAGCTCTGGTGAGGTCTCCAGATCAGGGTGGGTGACAAGACGTATGTCTGGTTGTGGCTGTTGTTGGCCGAGCGACGACTGGAAACATAGATCCGGTGGAAGTTTCGAAAACCGCCCTCCATGCGCAGGCTGAATATTGGATTGAAGACGTGCAGATACTCTCCCCAAGCGATAAGAGTTAAAATGTCCCGCTCATCGAACCGATCGGAAACGTCCTGCGCATAAAACGACGTCACTCCCACAGAGGCGGTGAGATATAACGAATCCGACTGCCTTATCCTGATGGATAGATTCCCCCCCAGATCTCCACTTTCCACCTTTTGATCCCTGGGATCGTCAGCGTAATCCTCCTCCCTTTGGGTGTACTTATAGAAGCTTCCCAGGACGAGCCTTCCCAAAAACCTCCGCTCAATTCTCAGACGAAAATTCTGGGAGGAAAAGCGGTTGTCCCGCAGGCCCGGTGCATAAGAGGTTTGCTCACCGGAATACTTATACTCGTTCGAGGTGAGATCAAAATCAAAACCGACCTTAATACCGGACGGAATCCGCGCGGAGGATCGAAGGTTGATGACCCTCCGGCTGCTTCTCTGAGTACTGACTAAAGCCTCGACTAAATCACCCTGGTAGAAGTTCTTCCTCGACCAACCCTCCTGATAGAAAACGCTAAGGCTATCCCCTGTGGAAAAACTCTTGACGAAAGACAGGCTGAGATCCCTTTCAACCAGGGGAATATTGCTCAATCTTGAGTTGGTTTGACTGAAGGAGAGGGTGGTAACCGATTGTGGAAGAATGTGCGGAGAGTGAGAAAGCTCCAGCCTGTGATTGAATCCAGCATCTTTTCTTTTCCCCTGATTCAGTCGGCGATCGATGTATTTACCTCCGATTGTCTGCAGGACCCTCACTCCCGAGATGTCATATTCAGATGTTATGCCATACTCCGAGTTGGTGACCTTCCTTTTCTCCAGCGAGCTAACTTTTTGAGAAAACAACGCACCGATTCTCAATCTGCCAGTCAGAGCATAACTCATGTTTAGATCAATTCTGCCGTTCTCCTGCCACCGGTCTTGATTGTTTGAAAAGACCGACCTTTTGGTCAGCATGGAGTTTATGGAGCTGGAAAATCCCCAGGAGAGCCTACGTTTGATCTCAGGTCTGCAGTCCAGCCTGGTATTCCATACATAGGTACGATTGTCCTGAGAGAAGTCCAGCCTCAGTTGGGCACAAAAGACGTCTTTCGAAAAGAGAATTAGAAATAGAGCCAGAATCCCAGGTAAGCACTTTAGCATCTGTAAGAAACGGTAAATCACTTCGACCTTAGCCTCGGCCGTCGCCTTGGGATCGGAGTTCAAACTTCCCTCAACGGCTCTTCCACCATCCCCCCTCCTCGGAATGGAGAGAGGACAAAGTTCTTGAGGTTTTTAAGCTTCTCCAACTCGTTGCTTTAGGCGCCGGCTGCGAATCTCACTTGAGAATCTCCCTCATGGCAGAGGCCAGATCAGCGAATTCGTTCAAGCCCAGAGCCTCAGCCCGCAATCGAGGATCTATGCCGGCTTCTTTTAAGATAACCTCTATTGCGCTCTTGGGCAAATCTAAATTGGCCGCCAGGGAGTTTAATACCATCTTCCTTCTCTGTGAAAACGCAGATCGCACCACCTTGAAAAACAGTTCCTCATCCGGCACCAAAACCCGTGGCCCGGCGAGAAAAGTGATCTTGATGACCGACGAGTCAACCTTCGGAGAGGGATAAAAGGATTCGGGTTTAAGATGGAAAAGAACTCTTGTCTCAGAGTACAGTTGAACGGCAATGGAAAGGGGAGACCAGTCTTTGTTACCCGGAAGCGCACAAATCCTCAGGGCCACCTCTTTTTGCACCATCAGCACGCACAGGCTGATTGTCTCCTTGTTTTTTATAAGAAGCGAGAGAACCGGAGAGGTGATCTGAAAGGGCAGATTTCCCACCACCTTGACATTCTTCCCGGGCTTAATGATGTCCCTGAAATCCATCTTCAGGATATCTTCATTTATGACTGACAGATTCTCTCTGCCGTGGAATCTCTTCTGCAGGTGACGGCAAAGCCGCACATCAATTTCAACCGCGAGAACCCTGTCGGCCTTCTCCAGAAGGTGACTGGTTAAAGCCCCCTTCCCCGCTCCGATTTCCAGAACGACGTCATCCTCTCTCAACTCCAGGCTTTCCACGATTCTCCTGGCGGCGGAGTCATCGGAGAGGAAGTTCTGGCCTAAGCTCCTTTTGGGTCTCACCTTCAAAACCGGTCTCTGGTATGGGGGTCGATTTCTATTGAGAGTTCTTTCGTTATGAAGAGAAGGAGGGGGGGCGACTGGTTCACCCCACTCTATTGTAGTGTCTGATTCGAAGTTCCACGCCCAGCTCTCTTGAGATTGTTTCGCACTTCTTCAAATCCACCTCTGGCATATCCAGCACGGTGAGGACGGTTCGCGGGAGGAGTTTCTTGCATTCCCTGGCAAAGGCGACCACCTGTCCGAAGGCATTGTCGCCGAAACGGGGTTGGCACAGCCGCTCATACTTCTCTTCGTCATCCACGTTCAGGCTGATGGAGACTGTGTCAATTAAGCCCACCAGCTCCTGAACTATGTTCCTCTTATGGATGAGATTTCCCTGACCGTTGGTGTTCAGTCTCACCTCGACGTTTTTGTTCTTAAGATATCGCGCCACCTCTTTCAGCAGATCCAAACGGATAGTCGGCTCACCGTATCCGCAGAAGACGACCTCCCTGTATTTCTCCGGGTGATTGACGGAGTCTATCACCTCCTGGTATGTAGGCTCGTGGTCGAGGCGCAGGTTGTGACCCTTGACGAAATCAGTGCGGCTTCTCACGCAGAACACGCATGCGTTGGAACACTGGTTGGTTATGTTTAGATACAGGGAGTCACGGATAGGATAGGCTATCTTGGGCGAAGATCCGAGATCCAGCTTGAAAAGCCGGCAGGCGTTCAGAGTGGTGATTCTCTCTAAGTCCTGAAAAGTCAAGGGTTGGAGAAGATCACTCAACCTCTCCAGCACAAACTTCACATACGCGGGCTGATTTCTCTTGCCTCGATGCGGGATTGGTGAAAGAAAGGGACAGTCGGTCTCCACCACGATCGAATCCAGGGAAAGCTCTTTTGCCACAAGCAAAGTCTTTGAGTTGGGAAAGGTCAACGTTCCATTCAACCCCAGGTAAAATCCCATATCTTGAGCCATCGCAGCTTGTTCGGAGTTGCCGGAGAAAGAATGAAGAACGCCACCGGCAACGCCGGCTCCAGTCTCCCTGAGGATGGCCAGCGCCGGCTCCCAGGCCTCGCGCACGTGCACCACCATGGGGAGTTCAAGCTCTTTAGCCAGGGCGATCTGTTTTCTGAATGCTCTGATTTGATCTTCTTTGGGAGACAGATTCCTATAGAAATCCAGGCCGATCTCACCAATGGCGACCACTTTCTTATGCTGTGCCAGCTTCGTGATCTGCTTAAGGGATTCTTCCGTCAAATTCTTGGCATCGTGGGGATGAAATCCCACCGTGGCATATATCTGGTCATTTTCCTCGGCTAGCTTAATGGAACTCTCGCTCGATTCAATGTCAACACCGACATTGACTATCTTCTCCACTCCGTTGGAGAAAGCGTGATTTATGACCTTTGATCTGTCCTGGTCAAATTGTTTGAAATCTAAGTGTGCGTGTGTGTCAATCACAAATGATTCCTTCTTCCTGCCGGTAGAACGGAATAGCTGCCTGGTAGGATCCGCAGGTCGACTGACTCCATCCTTCGGGAGTCCGAGCGCAACAGGTTTCCAGACGACCGCCCGTTCGGGCACCGACGATGCGTCCCACAAAAGGCAAGGCGGCTACCTTATTTGATCGTCTGTGCAATCTTTAGGTGATGCTTTAAGGCTTTTTCTTAACCCTGTGTTACTCGATCGGTTAGCTTACGTCCGAACCACCCTTTACATCCTTATCCACACAGACCAAACTCAAAATCTTCCCGTCCTTGGCCGCCAACAGCATTCCTCTGGATTCTATGCCCCTGATCTTGGCCGGCTTGAGATTTACCACCACCACGATCCTCTTCCCTATCATCTCCTCGGGAGAGTACTGCTCCGCGATTCCGGCCACGATCTGTCTCTCTTCGTTGCCGATGTCTATTTTGAGTTTCAAAAGCTTGTCCGCACCCTTGACCTTCTCAGCCTCCTTCACCTCCGCCACCCTCAAGTCGATTTTGGAGAACTCGTCAAACGAGACCTCGGGTATAGCCTCTTTCCCGGAGACAACCACTTCTGGTTTCTCTCGTTTAGCCTTCTTTTCCATTCTTGGGAAGAGAGACTCAGGTGTGCCCACTTTCGTTCCGGGCTCCAGCACACCCCACTCTTTTGCTTTCTCTAAGGTCGGATTCAGTGCCTCCCCGGAGAGACCCAGCAGTTCTCTTATCCTCACACATCCCTGCGGAAGCACCGGGTAAAACAGAGCACTGATGATTCTTAACGTCTCGCAGCTAACGTATAAGACAGTGTCCAGCCTTTCCTTTTTGTCCTCCTTGGCCAGTGCCCAGGGAGCCTGATTCTCCACGTACCTGTTGGTGCTCCTCACCAACTTCATAACCTGGTCTATTGCTCGATTCAAGTTTATCTCCTGCACGTTCCGCCACACCGTCTCGGCATATCCCGTCGCCTCCTTCTTGAGGCTTTCATCTGACTCCTGGTAAGCCGAGGGCTTGGGGATTTCTCCCCGACAATAGCTCTTCACCATCTTGAGAGTTCTGCTGACTAAATTCCCCAGATCATTGGCCAGATCGGCATTGTATTTCTCCACGAACCGGTCCGCCTGGATGTCCCCGTCATGACCAAAGGGAAACTGGGTAAGAAGCAGATAGCGTGTGCCATCGGAACCATATTGCCCCACCAGGTATTCCGGATCCACAACGTTCCCCAAAGTCTTGCTCATCTTCTGCCCGTCGATGGTGAAGAACCCGTGAACAAATATCCGGTCGGGAGGGTTCACCCCGGCAGCTGAGAGCATGGCCGGCCAGAAGATGGCATGAAATTTCAGGATGTCTTTGCCTATAAGGTGGACCACCTCTCCTTCATTCCACCATTTCTTGAACTGCTCTGAATCGTCACCGTAGCCAACGGCCGAGATGTAATTGGGAAGCGCATCCACCCACACGTATGCGTTCTGTTTGGGATCGAAGGGAAGCGGAATGCCCCAGCTCACCTTCTCCCGGGATATGGAAAAATCGTCCAGCCCCTGCTTCAAGAGACCCAGGGTCTCTTTCTTCCTCTCTTCCGGGGAAATCTTCAGTTCATCATTTCGGATCAGCTCCCCTACCTGTTTAAGATAGGAGGAGAGTCGGAAGAAGTAGTTCTTTTCGCTGACCCTTTTTGGTTCCAGAAGATGATCCGGGCAAAGGCCATCCACCAGCTCCTTTTCGGTGATAAACTTCTCACATCCCACGCAGTAAAGCCCTGAGTACTCTCCCGGATAGATGACCTTCTCGTTGTCCCCGGTGGTGGCTTCGTGCATGACGGAGAGAAGTTTCTCAACCGTCTTCTGGTGACGAGCATCGGTGGTGCGCACGAAATAATCGTAGGAGATGTTCAAATCTTTCCAAGCCTTCTTGAAATATTTCACGTTCATGTCGCACAATTCGCGCGGCGTCTTCCCCAGCTTCCTTGCCCTCTCCTCTACCTTGGAGCCATGTTCGTCCGTGCCGGTAAGAAAGAAGGTCTCCTCACCGCCCGCCCGATGAAAGCGGGCAAGCACATCCGCAGCGATAGTAGTGTAAGCCTGCCCTATGTGGGGTTTGTCGTTGACGTAATAAATGGGCGTGGTAACCATGAATCTCGCTGCCAATTTTTCCTCCTTAAGTCTTGAGAATCCGGCGTCATGGACTACGGAGAATCATTCCCCGGAGGGAACTTAAAGATGAGGATTCATCCTCGGAAACTCAGTCTGAGTTGGCTTGCGGTACAAGCCTCTCAACTCGAGTGCCCGCCATTCCGATGGCCACAACTTAATGCAAGAATAGAACTTACGCTTCTTGACTTAGACCAAACCTTGAGGGCTACGATCCAACACCTAACTTGAGTTAGGTACTGGAAATGCTCCAAACCTATCTCGTCCAGATTTCGTCAGGAACTCGATCCCCCGCGCTTGGTCGTCTGCGAAATACGCTTCAGTCTTTCTCTCTCCTTCTTTCGGAGCTGGGTTAAGGTGATCTTCTCCCCCTCGCCGGTTTCATGTTTCACTACCACATATTCTTTGAAGATATTTAGCTTCTCCACCACCCCTTCACCTTTTTCCGTGGTGAACTTCTCGCCGAGTTTGGGATATAAGGGGAGACTTTCTTCGTAGAGCTTTTTCTCGTATCGCAAGCAGCAGAGAAGCCTGCCGCAGTTGCCCGATATCTTGGCTGGATTTAAAGACAGGTTCTGCTCGCGGGCAAGATGAGTGGAGATGGGCTCGAACTCCCGGATGAAGCTGGCACAGCAAAGAGGCAGACCGCACACCCCGAATCCGCCTATCCTTCTCGCCTCGTCCCTTACCCCGATCTGTCTCAGCTCGATTCTGGTCTTATAGGTGGAGGCCAGCTCTTTCACCAACTCGCGGAAATCCACCCTCTTCTCTGCGGTAAAATAGAAGGTGATCTTGTTTTTATCGAACTGAAGCTCCGTATCCACCAGTTTCATCTGGAGGTTTCTCTCCGAGACCATTCTCTCACATTCCTTCAGACACTCCCTCTCCTTCTCCCGGTTGGACCGGAGTCTGTCCACGTTCTCAGAGGTGGCCAAGCGCAAAATCCTCTGGGGCTTTTTCTCCCGCTTCGCCATCTGAGCAGGGACCTTCTTGGTTACCTTTCCCATATCCTCTCCCCTCTCGGCCTGAACGATAACGTGATCGTTGGGCCTGATGCTCAGGCAGTCTGGATTGGAGAAGTATTCCTTGCGTGATCCTTTGAATTCCACCAGGTATATGTCAGCCACATCGTACTCCTTGATTCTTTTTCACCGTTTGAGCCAGCTCCCTATCTCGCCGATTCTATCGTTGAATCAGGGCACTGCAGCTTCCCTTTGCCAGAAACCCTTCATTTTGAGGCACAACCGTAAAAGAGCCAGCTTCTGGCTGGCGTTTCTGGTCTGGCAGTCGATCCTGACCTGCTCGACCACCTGGAAAGCCTCCTCAACGGTATTTTGACGCTTGAACTTCTGGGATAGTTTGACCACATCAGGCGCTAAGTCAGAGTTGATCAACCGATCACTTCCGTTCATCACCATGTGCACGTCCCTGAAAATGGAGATGAGGAATTCGAATATCTCAAGAATCGAGTTTCTATCCCATCGCCGGAGCACCTGGTTAACCGTCTGAACGATCCTGCCGGTCCCGCCCTCGGTGGCTGCATCAAGGAGATTGAGGGCATCCTGTCGCAGGCCCTCCTTCTCCCCTTGCAGGAAATCCAGAGCCCCACCATAGCTTCCATTGCAGACGTTGGCGTAATAGGAGGCTCTTTCTCTGTCCAGATGATGGACCTCCATAAGCTCTTCCTCAATGATTTTAGGCGGTATCTTGGAGAATCTAATCTGCTGACAACGAGAGATCGCTGTGGGCAGAAGCTTGTTCACATCATTGCTGGTCAAAATCAGGTGTGCATCAGCTGGAGGCTCCTCTAAGCTCTTGAGGAGTGAATTGGCGGACGAGACATGCATCTTCTCCGCCTCGGCGATGATAATCACCTTTCTTTTTGCCTGGAAAGGTTTTAAGGCGATCTCCCTCTGCATGGCCCGTATCTGCTCCACCGGGATGTTCACGTTCTTCTCAAACTTGACTATGGTATATGGGTTCTCCGTCTTTAGCCTTCTGAATCTCTCTGTCTCCTCTTGGTTTTTCTCGTCTGACTTAGAGGAAGGAACCGGGAAAATCATTTTTACGTCCGGATGGCCCATCTTCCCTATCTTCAGACAGGAGGCACAGGCATCACACGCCTCGCCCTGGCTTTTCTCGCAGTTGATCGCCTTGGCCAACTCCAGGGCCATGGCCCACTTTCCAGTCCCCCGATCTCCGTAGAAGAGATAAGCGGAGGCCAAAAGATTGTTTTTCAAGGCTCCCGAGAGGATGCGTTTGGGAACCCTCTGGTCTAAGACTCTTTTAAACGACATTATTCATGCCACTCCAGGGGGTCTAAGGGGCGCTTCCCCTTTCTGATCTCGAAATACAGGCAGGGGGACGCCCCGGTCTCTCCTTCCCCCACCACTCCAATTCTTTGAAGTCTTCGCACCTCTGCTCCGGGCCAGACGGAAATCTCAGAAAGACGGGCGTACAGCGTGTAATACTCATTGCCATGTTCCAGTATCAACAGATTCCCATATCCTCTTAACCGGGAAAGGTAAATTACCCTACCTTCGGCCACGGCTACGACCTCGGTCCCGGCTTTCGTCTCTATCTCTATCCCGGAGTTTTCGATCCTGGTACGAAACAGAGGATGCCTTTTTTCTCCAAAAGCGGACATCACCCTCCCCTGGACCGGCCAGGGGAGCCTTCCCTTCAGGGTCTCAAACCGGTTGCTCTTGTCGGGCTCTTCCGCCAACCTGTGGGTTCTATCTTCCTGAAGTCCACCCAGGACCCGGCGCACATTTTCCGCCCTTTTCTCCAGCTCCCCAATAGCCTGAACATAGAGCCTTCTTTCCGATTTGATGCTCCTCCACAGCTTTTCTCTCTCCCTCAATTCCCCCTGGTACGCTCTCTGCTCTTCGCTCTTTATTCCCGCCAGCCAGGACAGCTCTGCCACACTCTCACCCAGGCTGTGACTGTTCTCTTCCAAATTAACCTTCCGCCTTTCAATCCCTTTCGCCAGGTTCCGGTCTTCTTCAAGAATCCTTTTGGTAAGTTTGATTCGACTCGCCAAATCCACCGGGGAGGCGACCCCCCAGATCATGGTTTGGGGAACCAGCCGACCATGCTTATATATCTCCCTCAATCTCCTGCGGGACCCTTCCCGGTGGTAACGTAATCTTGATCTGATCTCCTCTAAGCTTTTTGCTTCTGACTGCAACCTTCTGTCCACCGCCGTTTCCTTTGAAGCCAGCCCACTGATCAATCGCCGGGTCAACTCCAGCTGCTCCTCAAGGTCCAAAAGCTCTTCAAAGGCGTCCTGCTCCCTGTGGTCAAGTGTCTCCATCCAGGCTCTTTTTGCGTCCAGTTCCCTTTCGACCCGTACCAACTCATGCGCCTTGTCTGCCATTTCTACGTAAAGCGAGTCCGGCAAGGCCCGGTTGACAAATATACAGAACCCCGCCAGAAAAACCAACAAGAATTCTTTCACCAACCCTTGTACACGGATGTGTCGATGGAGAGAGGTTCTTCGCACGATTTCACCGGATCTGCTTTAGAGTTTGCTAAAACCGTCCTTTTCACCACCGGGCTCGAAGAAGTCTCATGGTCGGGATGAGACTTCCCCCGGCTCCCAGAGCCATTCCCCAAACGACCATTCCCACCACCATGTGGACTGGAAGGAATCTTATGGCTAAGAATTGGCTTGTGAAAATCAAATATCCAGCCCACAGGAACAAAATGCCGAGAAGCGCACCAAACCCACCTAAGGAGACTCCCTGTATCAAGAAAGGGAGGGAGATATCTGCACTGCCAGCTCCCAGCAAGTTCATGATACGGATTGATTCTGCCCTCAAGCGGACCGTGACCCCCATGAGATTCGCCACGATCATAACGATTGCCAGCGCCATGCAGGCGCCCAGGGCTAAGTCTATCATAAGAAACACGGAGACGGCTCGGTCCAACTTCTTCAACCAGGTTCCGCCGAACACGACCTCCTCCACCCCATCCTCTTTTTGGATTCCCGATGCGACCCGGGCCACCCGCTCAAATCGCCTGTACTCCTCTCTCAGACTGACTAAGAAGGAGGCTGGAAGCGGGCTGGAATCCAGTCCCTGCAAGAGGTCTTCTCCGAGATAATTCTCCATCCGAGTCAAAGCTTCGCGTTTGGACCTGTATCTCACTTTTTCCACCTCAGGAAATCCTCTCATCTTCTGCAGGAGCGAGTGGAACTCCAGTGAGGTTATATGGTCGTTAAGATAAACCTCGATCTGCAGTTCGCCTTTCAGGTTCTGCACCGCGGCTCTCAGATTCAGGGTGATCAAGAGAAAGCCTTCGAAGGCCAGGAAGGCTGAAGCGATACAGAGGAGTAGAATCAATTGGGAGTTGAACCTTTTCTCGGTCTGGCAAAAAGCCTGTTTAATCAAACAAGATATTCTCATGGGTATGCAAAGGGTATGTTAGGCACGGAACCGGCCGGCAAAGACAGACAGCCACGATGAGCAATCGAGTGTTCCAAAATCCTTGCAGGTCTCCTTTTGAACCATACTTCCGAGCACGAGGCGGAAACGCCCAGTGAGAACCAGCGACAGGAGGGTCAGATTCCGACTCCGACCGGCCTGCCTTTCTCCAAGCGGAGCATCCTGGGAAGGATACCATCCCACAGGCGGAAATGCCGAGTGGCAAGCAGAACCGCCGTACCCAGGAGGTTGATCTCTTTCAACAACGTCAGGATCTCATCTGCGCTATCTTTATCCAGGTTCATGGTCGGTTCATCAGCCAATAGAAGCAGCGGATCTCCAGCCAGGGCCCGGGCAATGGCCGCCTTCTGCTTTTCGGCAGAGGAAAGGCAGGAGGGAAAACGTCTGCGTGCGCCAGGAATCCCGACCATCTCCAGAACCTCTGGAACCCTCCTTTTGATTTTCCTCTCCCTTTTGCCCAGTATCCTCAATGGTAGGGCCACGTTGTCGAAGACGTTCAGGTCATCTATCAATCTGAAATCGGGAAAGATCCTCCCCATCTTTCGTCTCAGAAAAGGTATCTCCTTCCTTTTCAAAGTTCGGCTGCCGAACCCGTTAAAAAAAATGTCCCCCTGAGTTGGCCTCTCCTCTGAGGCTATCAATCTGAGAAGGGTGGTCTTGCCCGCCTGGTTAGGGCCGACCAAGAGCAGAAATTCTCCCCTTACCATCTGAAAGCTGATGCCATCCAGGGCCACCACATCGCCGTCAAAGACCTTGGTGACCTGATGTAACTTAAGCAGGGCATCACCCGACGCGGGCACATCGGGGGCGACGCAGCGGGACTCACGGTGAGTCCGGGAGGCGGATGAAACGCTGTGCTTGAGTTGAGGCCCATACACTGATGACACCCTGGCCGACAGGTCCATCTTCAATATATTCCTTTCCTAACTCGTCTTGCCATCAATTCGAGGCCATCAGACCGGGCCGGGGGTTTTTCCAGCCCCTCCTCTTTGCCAGGCCCCTTTTTCTTCTTTTATCGGAAGATCCTCCAGAAAGGATTACTCTCTTTGTCGGCATTCGGCCGAGCTTCACCCCGGCAGGGTCATAACTCAGACATTCGGGGCCTCCCACTCGTGTGAGCGTCCCATTGCGCATCAACCGGTCACACCGAGCAGATGCTTTTCGCTTCCATGGTCCCTGTCCTGACCGCCGATCTGAGCGACAGTGGAAAAATTTGAAGCCCCTCCGAGATCTCCCCAGTCGTGTTCGGAAGCCGATCTGGTGGAAAAATTCTCCACCCATCCACAAGCTTACAAAGTCTTTTGCGCTCTCGGTGGCAAGAATTCTGTGAAGAAGGTCGAAATGCCGTCGATAACAGCATATACAGAAATGCGAAAAATGAAAACGTCCCCATTGCACAAGCTGATGTTCTTCAAAAAGACGAATGTCTTCGGAAGGGCACTTCTCGGCCTTCTGTTTTTGGCCATGTTTACCGGAATTGCCTTTTCTGAGGAGAAAAGGATCGTCATCGTTAAAAGCAGCGAATCACCCTTCTTTCAGGCGGCTGCCGAAGGGGTGAAAAAGGAGATCAGAAAGGGTAATGTAGACCCAGTCTTCATCGAATACAACCTTTCTCTTGAGTCTCCCCACAAGAATCAGATCAATAGAATCCGGGAACTGAATCCGGATCTGATCGTAACCATCGGCTCCAGGTCGACCGCTTTCCTCTCGGAACACATCAGAGACGTCCCCATAGTGTTCTCGGCGGTGTTGAATCCCATCTCGAGTGGATTCGCCCGGAGTATGAGATCGGCTGGAGGCAACCTGACGGGAGCGTCCCTAGACATTCCGATCCGCACACAGTTGGAGAAATTCAAGCTGATAGTTCCCGGGTTGCAGAAGGTGGGTGTCATTTGCACTCACGATTCCGAACCTGTGATCCAGGAGGCAAAAAGGGTCTGTCGAGAGATCGGCCTGGAGTTGGTCTCGGCCGTCATCTCTTCGGAAAAGGAAATACCCGAGGCCATAGAGAAGTTGGGGCAAAAGGTGGATGGCTTGTGGGCCGTGGCAGATACCGTCGTCTTCACTCCCCAGTCCACTCAATACCTGCTGCTCTATACTCTGCGCCAGGGCATTCCGTTCCAGGGGCCGTTCACCTCCTTCGTCAAGGCGGGGGCGCTTTTCACCTTAGCCTGGAACGATAAGGACGTGGGTCGGCAGGCAGGCGAATTGGCCCTGAGGGTTTTAGCCGGCGAGAACCCCAGGTACATACCCATCACCACCCCCAGAATGATCTATTTGATTCTGAACCTGAGAACGGCTGAGCAGATTAACTTAGATATTCCTCCGCACATAGTCAGCGTAGCCAAGGAGGTCTACCAATGAGAACCAGGTTCCCCCAACTGCACTTGGGACTTAAGGCGAAATCCGTCCTGACCATCTCTTTTCTGATACTGGTCACCTCCGTCATCCTCAGCGTCTTCCTAATCGAGAAACAAAGCTCGATGATTCAGATGGAGCTGGAGAAGAGGGGGGACTCGATGGTCAGAAATCTGGCTCACAACGCCGAGTACGGGGTGCTGGTGGAGAACGAGGCCCTTCTGTTGAATCTGATGGAGGGCCTGTACCAAGAGGAAGAGGTGGTCTACATCAACATCCGGGACCGAAGGGGAAACATCCTGGCGGAATGGGAGCGGGGGACGGAGTTTCATCAGGTGCACTCCAAGTTGCGGCCAGACGACGCACCACCCCCCTCAACGCTGCCGTCCAAAGAGTACTACGTCGTTAGCGGGCAGGAATTCTACGACTTTAGCTGTCCCATCAAGACGACCCGGGTGGAAAGGTCAAAGGAAGAGGTGGGGCTGCTGTTGGAGGATAAGAATGCTGCGGTCACCCGAAAGAAGCAGATCGGGCTGGCTGAGATAGGGATGTCCCTGCAAAACATGCGCAGGGAAATCGCGGACATGAAGCGGATTGTAGTGCTGCTGACGGCACTGGTCGTGGCGGTGGGAGTTGTGCTGGCCATCTTCCTGGTTAACATAGTCATTAAGCCGGTAAAGAAACTGGTTCAGGCCACGGAAAAAGTGGCCAGCGGAGATCTTTCTCAGGTGGTGAAGGTAACCACCAAGGACGAAATAGGGACATTGGCCTCCTCCTTCAACCGAATGACCACTTCGCTGAAGGAATCAAGAGAGAAGATCGAGGAATACAATCGCACGCTGGAGGGGAGGGTTAAGGAGAGAACAGCCGAACTGGAGAAGACCACCAAACTCCTGCAGGTGGAGTACAATCGCCTGGAGGCCATAGTCAACACTCCCAATCTGGGGATCGTGATCGAGGACAGGGACTGCAATATCAGGTTCATGAACAAATTCTTAATCGAGATCTTCGGCAACCAAGTGGGGGAGAAATGCTACCAGATGTTCAAGGGTCGCAAGGACAAATGTCCGGTCTGCCCCATTGATGAGATACTGATCAAGGGGAAAAAGACCTTCACCTACCTGGACCAGGACACGGAGGGGCATTACTTCGAGCTGTCCGCCAGCCTGTTTCAGGATGAGAGGGGCGAATCCTACATATTGGAAACCTTAAGAGACATAAGCGAGCAGAAGAAGCTGGAGCAGCAGGTGGAGGAGTACACCAGCAATCTGGAGAAGACCAACCAGGAGCTGGAGAACGCCCTAAAAAACCTCAAGGAGACCCAGGCTCAACTGATCCAGGCGGAAAAGATGGCGGCGGTGGGACAGTTGGCTGCCGGGGTGGCGCACGAGCTGAACAACCCTCTGGGCGGGATTCTGGGATACTCCCAGTTTGCCTTAGAAAAGATTGATCAGAAGCAACTCTCCGAGTTCACCCCGGAAGACACGGCCACCTTCCTGCAATATCTGAGAGACATCGAACAGCAGACCAAGCGGTGTCGCTCCATCATTCAGAGTCTCCTGAAATTCAGCCGGGCCTCGCGCAAGGAGGAATTCGAGCCAACCGATGTGACCTCGGTTTTGGAGGAGACACTCAAGTTCACCAAACATCAAGTAGAGAAGAACAAGGTGAGGCTGGTGGAAGAGCTGGCTGAGTCCCTGCCGCAGATAAATGGACACTCCGGTCAGTTGCAGCAGGTCTTCACCAACCTTATCCTGAATGCTGCGCAGGCCATGCCGGACGGGGGGTCACTGACGGTTGCCAGCAGAATCGGGGAAGATGCAAAAACGGTACAGATCTCTTTCACCGATACCGGGGTGGGCATTTCGGAGAAGAACTTAGACAAGATATTTGAGCCCTTCTTTACCAGCAAGAAGGTGGGAGAGGGCACCGGACTGGGTCTTTCAGTCAGCTACGGCCTGATCAAAAATCACAGCGGAGAGATTAAGGTAAGCAGCAGGATGGGTCAGGGAACCACCTTCACGGTCATCTTGCCGGTTGCGGGAGGAGAAGTCGCCAGAGGCGTCAAGGATGAGAAGGAACTGGCGATTGGTGGGTAGGGAGTCCCGATACTGAAAGAGGATATTCTACCCGTTTGGCGAAAACTCTGTTTAAGGGAAGCTTATGAAAATCCTGGTAGTGGACGACGATCCCATAATCCGCAAGCTCCTTTTGGAGGTTTTGACTAACGACGGTCATCAGGTTACGGTGGCTAAGAACGGACTTGAGGGCTTGAACCTGGCCCGAAGGCAGCCATTCCAGCTTGTCTTCATGGATGTACATATGCCGATCATGAATGGACTGGAAACTCTGATAAGTATTCGAAACCTGTATCCCGAGATGGCAGTGGCGATGATGGACAGCTATCCGGATCAACTGGTACGGGAGGCAGAAAGCCGGGGCGCCTTAACTTGCATGCATAAACCTTTTGATCTGAACGAGATAAGAGAGGTCATTGAGGAGGTTGGAAGTTCCAATCTCAAGGAGAATCGGACTTTATGCTGACTCAAACCGAACCGGTCAAGATCTTAGTGGTTGACGACGAGGAGATCATGCTCAAGCTCGCCTGCGACGCCCTGCGCAGCCAGGGGCATCGGGTGACCGGTTCCTCCGGCGCTCTCGAGGCGCTGGACAAGTTAAAGGGGGAGAGGTTCGATTTCATCTTAACCGACATAAAGATGCCGGAGATGGATGGGATGGAGCTGATTCAGTCCGCCCACGAAATCGATCCCTCTATGGGAGCCATCTTCATGACTGGATATGCCAGCCTGGACACGGCCAAGAGAGCCATCCAGGAGGGAGCCTACGATTACATCCTCAAGCCTTTCGACCTCCAGGAGATAAGAAGTGCCGTGGCCCGTGCCATCCAGAAGAGAAGCCAGAACATTGAAGATGGCAGAAAAGAGGGGTTGTCTCAGTTATTTGATCTTAACCGAATCCTGTATACCGCCGGCGACCGCAAGAGCCTGTTGAAGCTAACCTTAGAATTCGCCCTGATGCAGAGCCGATTGAAAAGTGGAATGATTCTCTACTGGGATACAAGAACCAGAGAATTTCGGATCTTCCGGACCAAAGAGCGGGAGCCAAATCTCTTTGTGGAGGACACAACAGAAATCGACGAGAGATTGATGGCACAATGGTCCGGGGTAAAGGAGATTCT